>JAFXYP010000032.1 GCA_017541665.1 Lentisphaeria bacterium
AGTTCCGTGAAGGACCGTATCGCGTTCGCCATGATCGAAGCGGCCGAACAGGCCGGACAGCTGAAGCCCGGCGCGCTCATCATCGAGCCGACCAGCGGCAACACGGGCATCGGGCTCGCGTTCGTCGCGGCCGTGAAGGGCTACCACCTGATCCTGACCATGCCGGAGACCATGAGCATCGAGCGTCGCAAGCTCGCGCAGGCGTACGGCGCTGAGATCGTGCTGACCGAAGGAGTGAAGGGCATGAAGGGCGCGATCGCAAAGGCGCTTGAACTCCGCGAGGCCAATCCCGGTTCGTTCATCCCGCAGCAGTTCGAGAACCCCGCTAACCCGGCGTACCACAAGGCGCATACCGGCCCGGAAATCTGGGCGGATGCCGACGGCAAAGTTGATGCGTTCGTGGCGGGCGTTGGCACCGGCGGCACGCTGACCGGCGTCGGCGAGTATCTGCGTGAAAAGAACCCCGATGTGAAAATCTTCGCGGTCGAGCCCGACACCAGCCCGGTCCTCGCGGGCGGCGCGCCCGGACCGCACAAGATCCAGGGCATCGGCGCGGGCTTTGTGCCGAAAGTTCTGAATACCGGCCTCATCACCGAGGTCATCGGAGTTTCCGCCGAGAACGCGGGCAAGACCGCTCGTGCGGCAGCCGCGCAGGAAGGTCTGCTCGTCGGCATCAGCTCCGGCGCAGCGCTCTGGGCCGCGCTCGAACTCGCGAAACGTCCCGAATTCGCCGGAAAACGCATCGTGGCGCTCCTGCCGGACACCGGCGAACGCTATCTCTCCACCTGGCTCTTCAGCGAGTGAACCTTTTTTGAACATATTCTTTGAGTAAGACCATGAAGAAATATATTCTGCCCGCGATCCTCCTGGCCGTCGGAGCTGCAATCGTCACCGCCGCCTCCTTCGCGGCGAAACAAGGCAGCTGCTGTCAATCTGCTCAGAACTGTTGTGAGGCGAAGGCTTCCTGCTGCGAACCTGCGGTTGTTGCCGAAGACTGTTGCCAGCCCGCTCAGAGCTGCTGCGAGGCGGAAGGCGACTGCTGCGCCCCTGCGGCCGTGAAGTAATGGAGTGATCTATGACCCGTGACACAGCTTGGGGCTTGCTGACCAAATACAACAAAGACTCCTTCCATCTTCGGCACGCGCTGACCGTGGAGGGAGTCATGAAGCATTTCGCCCGCGAAAACGGGTTCGAAGCCGAAGCGGATTTCTGGGGGATCGTCGGGCTGCTCCACGACGTTGATTTCGAGCAGTTCCCCGAGGAGCATTGCCGGAAAGCGCCGGACCTGCTGGCGGAGATCAATGCCCCGGACGAGCTGGTCCACGCGGTCTGCTCGCATGGCTGGAACATCACCGTGGACGTGAAACCGGAGCATTTCATGGAAAAGGTGCTGTACGCCGCGGACGAGCTGACCGGCCTGATCTGGGCGGCGGCGCTGATGCGCCCCTCGAAAAGCGTGCAGGACATGGAGGTGAAGTCGGTCAGGAAGAAGTTCAAGGACCGGAAGTTCGCTGCCGGGTGTTCCCGCGAGGTCATTTCCGCGGGCGCGGACCTGCTGGGCTGGACTCTGGACGACCTGATCGCGAAGACCATCGAGGCGATGAAAACCTGCGAAGCGGAAGTCGATCAGGCCGCCGCCTCGCTCACGGAACAAGATAAATGACCATACTGGAAGAAATCGCCGAACTGAAGGCGAAGCGCAATGCCCTGATCCTGGCGCACAACTACACGAAGCCGGAAATCCAGGACATCGCGGATTTCGTCGGAGACTCGCTGGAACTCTCCCGCAAGGCCGCCGAATGCACGGCCCCGGTGATCGTGTTCTGCGGCGTCCGCTTCATGGCGGAAACCGCGAAGATCCTGTCGCCGGAGTCCATCGTACTGCATCCGAACCCGCTCTCCGGGTGTCCGATGGCGGACATGGCGGACCCGGACACCGTCGCCGCGTACAGAAAGGAACACCCGGAGGCGCTGATCGTGGCGTATGTGAACACGACCGCCGCGACCAAGACCGAGGTCGATCTCTGCTGCACGAGCGGCAACGCGGAAAAACTGATCGCCTCGCTCCCGCCCGAACAGAAAATACTGTTCCTGCCGGACGCCAACCTCGGCAGCAATATCGCATCCAGACTGAACCGGAAGATCGACCTGTGGCCGGGCTGCTGCCCCACGCACAACAAGATCATGCCGGAGCACATCGTCGCTGCGAAGGAGAAACATCCCGGCGCGCTCGTGCTGGTCCACCCCGAATGTCGTCCCGCCGTGGTCAAGCTCGCGGATCAGGCGCTTTCCACCGGCGGCATGCTGAAATTCGTGCGGGAATCCGATTGCCGTGAGTTCATCATCGGCACGGAGTGCGGTATCCTGCACCGCATGAAAAAGGAGAACCCGGAGAAGGAATTCTACCCGCTCGAACCCGAAGTGCTCTGCCCCAACATGAAGCGGATCACGCTCGAAGACGTGCTGTTCGCCCTGCGCGACCTCGAACCACGGATCAAGCTGGACGAAGCCGAACGGCTGAAGGCGAAAGCGCCCATCGACCGCATGCTGGAGATCCTGCCGTGAAGATCGCCGTGGGACTTTCCGGCGGCGTCGATTCCTCGGTCGCGGCGGCTCTGCTCAGGGAACAGGGACACGAGGTCGTCGGCATCACCATGAAACTGTGGCGCGAGGGGCGTTATAAGGGTGGCGACAAAGACGCATGTTTCGGGCCCGGCGAGGCGGAGGACATCGCGAACGCGGAAGCCCTGTGCCGTCAGCTCGGGATCGAATACCGCGTGTTCGACTGCGCGGACGAATACGAGAAGGTCGTGCTGGATTATTTCCGCTCGGAATACCTCGCCGGACGGACGCCGAATCCGTGCGTGCGGTGCAACGCCTTCATGAAGTTCGGCGTGCTGCCGCGGCTGGCACGAAAATCCGGCCTCGCGTTCGACAAGTTCGCGACGGGGCATTATGCCCGGCTACGCGAGGAGAACGGCGCGGTTCATCTGTTCCGCGGTGTGGACGAGAAGAAGGACCAGTCGTATTTCCTCTATCGGCTGAACCAAACTCAGCTCAAACACCTGTTGTTCCCGCTCGGCGGCATGACCAAACAGGAAGTCCGCGAGCTCGCCGCCAAGTACGGG
>JAFXYP010000033.1 GCA_017541665.1 Lentisphaeria bacterium
ACCGGGTAGGCTCTTGTTCTTTTTTTCTTTCTCCACACTGTTTTCGACCTTGAAAAGGTGCATTTCTGTGATATAGTATTTACGTCAGGCGGTTCAAAGAGATTGATCGCGGTGATCGGCTCGCTGTCTGATGCTGATATACAACTCCAAAAAACTTCCCCATTTCTTCCCCATTTCTTCCCCATTTGGAAAGGGGAATGGCCCAAAAGTTCCCCAATTGTTTTTAAGAAAATGCTCGTGGAATTGTGCCATAAAGTGCATTTACTGAGGTAGAAACAGAGAATTTACGTTTTTTTGAGCGAAATTTGGCAAACGGCGGGGGACGCACCCTCTCTCCGCCATTTTTTTTCAAACGAATGCCCCGGAGAAAAAAACATGAAACTCCGCATCCTGGTTCTCCTGCTGTTTCCCCTCACTTTTGCGCTGGGGGCATGCCGTTCCACCGAGGTCGTTTCCGATCCGTTCTTCCAGCCCACCGAGGCAGACAAGCTCACGCAGGAGGAAATGGAAAGCATCATCTGGCATGCCCGGAATTTCATCGCGGAAAACAAGACCCTCCGCCTCGGATCGAACCACAGGAAGATGATCCGGGACAACGAGCCCGTGACCCGCGTTTTCTACAGCGCGAAAAAATACGGCAGGATCGAACTCGAATGGCCGATCTCGTCCGACACGGTGGTCCTGCTCTCCTCGCGCGGCGACCTGCTCTCCAAACGCCAGCCGTGGGTCCTCGAGATCATGTCCGGCAAACAGAAGGGCGGACTGAGCGACGCCGAGCTGGAGATGTGGCGGAACGTCGATACGGCAGATGAATTCGAGCAGGACGACGCGTCCGGCGGCGTCTGGGAGACCTTGGGCGTAGAGGCGATCCCTTATGATGAAAATGACGCGGAAAAAGGAAACTGACCCCATGCCTTCCGACCAAGCCCCCGCCGGTCCGATCTTCTCCCGACGCGGCTTCCTGTACCTGCTCGGCATGCTTGTCCTGCTCCGGCTCCTCCTGAACTGCATGGTGCCGCTCATGGACCCATCGGAAGCCCGTTACGCGCTGATCTGCAAGATCATGGCGGAGAGCGGCAATTATCTGGAACCGAAACTCATCCACGACGGCGTCCTGATGAATTTCGAGGGGAAGCCGCCCCTCAGCTTCCAGGCCGGGGCGGTCGCGTGCAGCATCTTCGGCGCGAACCTCTTCGCGGTGCGCCTGCCGTCGTTCCTCTTCGCGGCTGGGCTGCTGGCCGTCCTGTACGGCGCGGTCCGGCGGATCAAAGGCGAAAACGTCGCGCAGCTTGCCGTGCTGCTCACGCTGTCCAGCCCGGTGTTCTTCCTGTACGCCGGGATGTGCATGACCGACATGGCGCTGGCGTTCTGCGTATGCTCGGCGGTCTTCGCCTACATGCTGTTCGACCACGAATCCGCCCGCCCCGGCAAGAAGCTCGCGAGCATCGGATTCTTCGCGGCGCTCGGGCTCGGCATGCTCGTGAAGGGCCCCGTCGCGCTCGTGATGGCCGGCATGCCCGTCTTCCTCTTCGTCCTGCTCGGAAACCGCTGGCGCGACCTGAAAAACCACGCCTGGCTCCTCGGAACGGCCGCATTCGTCCTGATCGCCGCGCCGTGGTACGTGCTGATGCAGCGGGCGAACCCGGATTTCCTGTATTATTTCTTCGTGAACGAGAATTTCAAGCGGTTCCTCTTCAAGGAATACGGCGACCAGTACGGCGCCGGGCGCGAGACATTCCGCGGCATGGCGCTCGTCTGGTTCCTGCTCTCGAACCTGCCGGCAATCCTGCTGATCCTGTTTCCCGCGTGTTCGCAGGAGGGACGCCGCAAGCTCGCGGGCCTCTGGCGGAAGAAAGCCCTCGCGGATGATCTGCCCCTGCTCGGCGTCCTCGCCATCACGCTCTTCTGGTGCCTTACGAGCCGCGTCCTGATCACCTACGTGCTCCCGACCGTGCCGTTCTTCTCCGTCTGGCTGGCGAACAGCCTGACCGAATGGGATTTCGCCGGCCGCGAGAGGTTCCGCCATGTGCTCCGCGCGGGACTGCCCCTGATCTGGTGCATCGTCGGCGCGGTGTTCTCCCTCCTCTGGATCGCGGGCGACCGCTGGGTCGACAAGATGCCCGGCGATTTCTTCCGGGATGCCGGGAAACTCATCCAGAACGGAGAGTTCTATTTCTATCGCAGAGTCCCGTATTCCGCGTATTTCTACTTCGGCGACCGCACGATCCCGCATGCGGACGAAGACGCCCCGACCAGCGAAGCGGCGTCGCAAGGGTATTTCCTTGTGAGCAGGAAACGCGACATCAGGCGCCATCCGCTCAAGTACCCCCGGCGTCTGCTCCTGGAGACCGGAGTCTGGGCGCTTTACGCTCCGGTCGAAGGCACGGGAAATGCCGGGACGGCGGCAGAACCGCCGACAGAGTGATTTTTTTCGCGTCTTCTGCGGACTTTTTTCGCCTTTTTTTGTGTTCCGGGCTTGAATTCTGCCGTAAAAGATGTATAGTAATAAATCCTCTTCCGAGATTGCCTGCGGGTATAGTTCAACGGTAGAACATTAGCCTTCCAAGCTAATTGTGAGGGTTCGATTCCCTCTACCCGCTCCAAGCGCAGTTTCCTGGTGGGGTTGCAGAGCGGTCAAATGCAGTAGACTGTAAATCTACCGGCCATGCCTTCGGAGGTCCGAATCCTCCCCCCACCACCATTTCGATCTTCGGAATCCGCATCCCGTATGCGGATTTTTTTTATTTTCCGGGGAACAAATCGGGATGTGCTCCCCACCTGCCCTGCTTTTCCGCAGGGATCCCCTTCCCTTTCAACGGGCGACCGACTTCGTGCGCGAGCGAAGCCGTGCATCTGTTGCAGTCGAAGCGTTTGTCTGGAGCTCAAGCGCAACCGAGAGCACTACCGCAGTCCAGGCTCAGCCTGGTCAGATGCAGTAGTCGAAGATGCCGTTTTCGGCGTCATGGCGCTGATAGGTGTTCAGGATGTCTTCGAGGGTGATCTGACGCGTGAGTTCGCGGATGCCGTTGTTGAGCTTCACCCAGATGTCGCGCGTGGGACACAGTTCGTTGCGTCTGCACTGCGCGGGAGAATGCACGCAACCCACGACCGAAATCGGCCCCTCCATCGTTTCCAGAATCTCCAGCAGCGTAATCTCCTCCGGCGACTTCACCAAGTGGATGCCGCCATTGACCCCGCGCGTCGAACGGATCAGTTTCGCCTTCCTCAGGTCGAGCACGAGACGGCTGATGTACTTTTCCGAAATCTGCTGCGACTGCGCGATGTCGTGGAGCTGGCGGGGTTTGGCGGGGTCGTGCGTCGCCAGATCGATCAGGATCCGCAGACCGTACCGCCCTTTGGTCGAGATTTTCATGAATCACTTTCTCCTTGGTCTTCTTTTCGTATTCAAGTTATAATATACCCGGCAATCAAGGCGTTTTCAAGCAGGAAACCATAAAGATTACAAAGAAAGTAGAGCTTTGACGTTTTTTTGTTTGACTTTCATGAAAAAACAATGTATTGTATTATTTACGGGCAGCCGGTCCGGTTGCCGTTTATGAAAAAGCAATCAAATGATCGAAGGAGACCATACCATGAGCATTGCAAACACCATCCTCGACAAGATCGGCGGCACCCCGCTGGTCCGCATCAACAAACTCAACAAGGGCGGCGCTGAGGTCGTCGTGAAGGTCGAATCGTGCAATCCCGGCAGTTCCGTGAAGGACCGTATCGCGTTCGCCATGATCGAAGCGGCCGAACAGGCCGGACAGCTGAAGCCCGGCGCGCTCATCATCGAGCCGACCAGCGGCAACACGGGCATCGGGCTCGCGTTCGTCGCGGCCGTGAAGGGC
>JAFXYP010000034.1 GCA_017541665.1 Lentisphaeria bacterium
GAACGCGTCGGCATCCTCGGCATCTGCGGCTGGGGCGGACTGGCGATCAACGCGGCTTCGGCCGATCCGCGCATCAAGGCGACAGTGGCGTCCACAATGTACGATATGACCCGTGTGATCGCCAACGGCTACGACGACAAGGAAGACAGCGCCGAAAAGCGGGATGAGAAACGTGCCTCTCTCGCAGCTCAGAGGACCAAGGATTTCAAGCAGGGATTCTACGACCATGCGCCGTTCAACCTCAGACCGGAAGAACTGACCGATGACACGCCTCAGTTCCTCAAGGATTACACGATGTACTACATGACGAAACGCGGATTCCATCCCCGTTCGGTCAACTCGGCAATCGGCTGGAATATGACCTCGGCGATTCCTTTTCTGAACACGAAACTCCTTGCCTATGCGGGCGAAATCAAGACCCCGGTCCTGCTCGTTCACGGCGAAAAAGCCCACAGCCGGTATTTCAGCGAGGGAGCGTTCCAAAAGCTCAAAGGGGCCAACAAGGAACTCTTCATCGTCCCCGGCGCGAACCATACCGACCTCTACGACCGGATCGACATCATCCCGTTCGATAAACTCAACAGTTTCTTCACGAAGAACCTGAAATAAGGAAACCGCACCATGAACAAACTGCTTGCAGGAGGACTCATCATGTTCAGCATTTTTACCGGATGTTCGCAGGGAAGCGCCCCTGTGGAAAACCCCGTTGCCGTCGAATCTGGCAAGGCCGCGGTCGTCTACTTCTCATGGAGCCCGGACGGCAACACGCGGTTTGCCGCCGAAACCATTGCCGCGAAGCTCGGCGCCAAGACTTTTGAAATCAAGGCTGAGAAACCGTACAGCAACGACTACAGCACCTGCTGCGACGAGGCAAAACCGGAGTGTACCGGAAAACAGCTTCGCGCGATCCTGCCGATCGACGGCCTTGATGCATCGCAGTATGATGTAATCTTCGTCGGCACGCCAAACTGGTGGGGGACCATGGCTCCGCCCGTGCGAACCTGGGTGACGCAGAACGCCACCGCACTCGAAGGCAAGACCGTATGCGTATTCCAGACCAACGGCGGAGGCGGGATGCAGCGCGTCGGCAAGGAGTTTGCCGAACTCGTTCCGAACTCAAATGTGCTTCCTGCACAGGCGTTCTCCGGCAGTTCCATCCGCAGGAACGTGGCGGCGCTGGAGAAATTCGTTACCGACCGTGTCAGGATGAAATAAACGGAAGACATCACATGGACCGCAGGGATTTCATCAAGGGCTCGTTGATGACCGTCGCCGCCGTCACACTTGGCGGTGCACTCGGAACGCTGGCCGCAGATACCAAAACCGACGAAGGGAAAGCGAAAAAAATGAAGATACTGGTCATCACGGGGAGTCCGCGCAAGGGCGGCAATTCCAGCACACTTGCGGATTCATTCGCGAAGGGCGCTGCGGAGGCCGGACACGAGGTCGTCCGCTTCGATGCGGCGTTCAAGGATGTACATCCGTGTACAGGCTGCAATTCGTGCGCCATGAATGGCCCGTGCGTCTTCAAGGACGATTTCGAGTTCGTCCGGAAGCATATCGTGGATGCCGATCTGGTCGTCTTCGCCACGCCGATGTATTATTTCGGCATTTCGGCGCAGATCAAGACTGTAATAGACCGTTTCTACGCGATCAACGGCAAAATCCATGTGCCGAAGCAGGCCGTCCTTCTCATGACCTACGCTAACACCGCCGCATCGGAGGCCGTGCCAATCAAGTCGCATTACGAAGTCCTGCTGAAGTATCTCGGCTGGACGGATGCCGGACAGGTCATTGCCTCCGGCGTGTGGTCGGTCGGCGCGATCAAGAGCACGAAGTATCCGGACCAGGCTTACCAGCTCGGCAAGTCCGTTAAAAAGAAAGCCTGACCGGTTTTGCCGGAATGAACCGCGCTTGATAAAAGGATTTTCTGTGCGGTCCAATGGTTCCGATTATACCGTCCTCGGGGGGAATCACTTGCCGGGGCCGGTTCCGAGTTGACGCCTCAACACCTTGAAGTGATAGCGTTTCTGACGATATATCATCTTTTGCGGGAAAATGCAAGAGAGGATGGCGAAATATCATAAAAAAGTCAGATCGTCAGGCTGCTGCGGTTTTGAGTTGTCGTTTTTTGTTGTAGACCGGCATATTGATAACTTTTATTTATCGTTCCATGCTATTTGATTATTTACAGTTTTTGATTGCGCGGACTATATTATATGTGCCGATTTAATTCTTTATTCTCATTTCATGGGGACCAATATGGCACATTTCATCTACTTCGTCTCCGGGATCGACACCGGAGTCGGCAAAACAGTCGCGACCGGAGTCATGGCCCGCTGGCTGCTTTGGAGAAACGTCTCCGTTGCTACCGTCAAACTCGTTCAGACCGGATGTCACGGGTTTTCCGAAGACCTTGACATGCACCGTAAGATCATGGGGATTCCGCCTCTTCCCGAAGACAATGCGGGGCTGACCGCACCCCAGATTTACGATTTCCCCGCATCCCCGCATCTGGCGGCCTCGCTCGAACACCGCACGGTGAATACGGATCATATCTCGGATTGTGTCCGACAGGTTTCCGCAAAGTACGACGTCACGCTGGTCGAAGGCGCGGGCGGTCTGGCTGTCCCGCTCACGGAGAGTTTTCTGACGGTCGATTTCGCCGCAGCCGAACGCTGGCCTGTCATTCTGGTCTGTTCCGGCAAACTCGGCGCGCTGAACCATGCTCTGCTCTCCATTGAGGCATTGAAGAACCGAAAGATGAACCTCGCAGGAGTTGTCTACAACTACTGCCCGGAAGCGGACCCGGTCATTGACAAGGATACGCCGCGCATGATCGAACAGGCCATGCTGCAATCCGGGTATCCGCCCGCACTCGTCCGCCTCGGCAAATGGGATTCAGCATCAAACGATGCCCGGCTCCCGGATTTCTCACCCATTTTTCAGGAGACACGGCATGGATTACGCAACTGACCGCGCCAACATCTGGCATCCGTACGCATCCGCCGTAACACCTCCGCCAGTGCTTGGGGCATCCGCCTCGGACGGAGCCTGCATCGTACTCGACGACGGAACACGGCTCATCGACGGCATTTCCTCCTGGTGGTGTGCCGCGCATGGACACAGCAGCCCGGCTGTCGTACAGGCGATTCAATCGCAGGCATCGAAGCTCCCTCATGTGATGTTCGCCGGGTTCACGCATAAACCTGCCATGGAACTCGCCGAACGTCTCAATCAACTCATGCCGTCCGGCCTGAACCGCTATTTCTACGCCGACTCCGGCTCCATTGCCGTGGAGTGCGCGTTGAAAATGGCCATCCAGTACCAGTCTGCCGTCGGGCATCTGCACCGCTGTCGCATCGCCGCACTGAAGGGCGGATACCACGGAGACACACTCGGGGCGATGTCCGTGAGCGATCCGGGCGGCATGCACAGAATTTTCCGGGGTGTACTCCCGGAACAGTTTTTCGCAGAACGTCCCGCGTGCCGTTTTGACGGCGACTGGGCCGATGCCGACTTCGCCTCAATGGAATCCCTTCTGGACAGACACTCCGACGAACTTGCCGCTGTTATCGTCGAACCTATTTTCCAGGGGGCGAATGCAATGTGGTTCTACCACCCGGAATACCTTCGCAAGCTCCGCGCGGCGTGCACGGAACGCGGCATCCTGCTGATTTTCGACGAAATCGCCACGGGATTCGGGCGAACCGGCAGGCTTTTCGCCTCGGAATATGCCGGAGTCCAGCCCGATATCATGACGATCGGCAAGGCTCTGACCGCCGGGACGATTTCGCTTGCGGTCGCCGCCGCATCGGATCGGGTCGCGGCTCCGATTCAGGCGTTTCTCCATGGTCCGACCTTCATGGCAAACCCGCTTGCGTGCGCCGCCGCATGCGCCTCGCTTGATCTGCTGAGTTCCTATGATTGGAAATCCGAGGTCAATCGCATTGAATCCCGCCTGAAAGCCAATCTCGCATCCTGCCGGACCTGTGCCAATGTGCGGGATGTCCGTGTCCTCGGAGCTATCGGAGCGCTGGAGGTCGACCGCATACCCGATCCCGAAACCACGCGGAAAATCGTGCTGGAAACCGGGGTCTGGCTGCGTCCGTACGATCACTTCATCTATACGATGCCGCCGTTTGTCACGGATGATGCCGCGCTGGACCGGATCGCATCCGCCATGAGGATTCTTGCCGATGCCGTCTGATTGCTTCTCCCTCAAAATGCGGGCTTCCCTCGGCATGCGCCACATCTCCGGCGCAGAGAAGATCATCGAACCGGATGCCATTCCCGCCCATCTTCAGGCTTTGCTCGAACGCGCCATGCATCACGCAAACGGCGAACCGGATTTCGTCAATTTCAAACTTGAGCGGATTCCGGCGGATTCCATCCTGCATCTGAACGCTCTTCCCGTCCGTTCGCTTACAGCCGACACGCCGGAAGCCGGTCTGGAACTGATGAGCGGTCTGCTCGATTCGCTCGGGATCAATCGCGCAAGGGAAATTGTCGAACTTCTCAGTAAGACACACGGCATGAGGGGTGCGATCCTGCTGGATGCCGACACGCTCGAACACCTCGAACCCGACCCGGAACGAGGCGTTCGCGCCACGATGATGGATTCGGCGGAATCCGGTTCGGGCACACATTGTTCGCCATGCAAGAATCATTATGCCGAGGCTATGGTTCTGGCGGCCAAGGTTGCGAATGCACCGGGCATCGTTGCCGAACTCTGCATTTCCGATGATCCCGATTATGTAACCGGATATATCGCATCGAAAACGCTTGGTTACGTTCGGATATCTCCGCTGAAACTGCCGGGGTCTCCTTTCGGCGGACGCATTTTCCTGTATCGCGGGCCGCATGAAAACATCTCCGGTACAATCGCATTCCTGGAGAAACAGCCTGTCCTCGTTCACGGTATTCCTCCGCATCCCCAATCGTCAAATCCATCTGACACCCCCGATTCGAATGAACGCATTCGTACTGCGATCAGAAATCTGCACGACCGCAACCTGCATCGAACAGAGGAAGTTTTCGTATCTCCCGCGTCTTCCAGCGTAACGCTTCACGGACACGATACGCTGATGTTCGCTTCCAACGACTATTTGGACCTTGCAAACGATCCGCGCGTGAAGGATGCCGCTGTCGAAGCCGTCCGGAAATATGGCGCAGGCACAGGCGGCTCCCGCCTCACGACCGGCACGCAGACGATTCACAAGGAACTCGAACACGCTCTTGCCGAGTTCAAATGCACGGAGGATGCGATTACCTTCGCTACGGGCTTCGCCGCGAATTCCGGCGTGATTCCCGCGCTCTGCTCCCGTTCCGATGTCATTTTCAGCGATGAACTCAATCATGCCAGCATCATCGACGGCTGCCGCCTCAGCGGAGCACGGATCGTCGTTTATCGCCACAACGATATGCGTGATCTGGAGCGGAAGATCGCGGCGTGTACGCCTTGCACCGGACTCGTTGTCTCCGACGCGGTCTTCAGCATGGACGGGGATGTTGTTAATCTCCCGGAATTCCTCGGCCTGGCCCGCCGGCACCATCTTTTCTCCATGATCGATGAAGCGCACGCCACAGGTGTCGTCGGCCCCGGAGGACATGGCGTGCTTTCCCTGTTTCCGGGGCTTGATCTGCGCCCGGACATCCTCATGGGGACGCTCAGCAAGGCGCTCGGCTCCGAGGGCGGCTTCGTCTGCGCCTCCCGTGAGATGACGGATTATCTGCGGAACAAAGCGCGTTCGTACATTTTTTCGACCGCTCCGGCTCCGGCATCGGCGGGCGCGGCTCTCGCGGCAATCAGAATCGTCATGAACGAGCCGGAACGAGTTACCCGGCTTCAACACAATGTCGCGTTTTTCCTGGAACAGCTTCACGGGCTCGGCATCCATGCACGGACCGAATCCGCCATCGTCCCTATTGTTGTTGGAAACAGCGCCCGCGCGCTCGCCGCGGCGAAAAGACTTCGGGAGGCAGGCATCTTCGTTTCCCCGATCCGGTATCCGAGCGTACCGGAGAATGCGGCCCGATTGCGTCTGACCGTCATGGCATCCCATAAGGAATCCGAACTCATTTTCTGCGCGGAAGCCCTTGCGGAAGCTGTTTCTGTTGATTTTTGCAGGCTAACCTGAGTTGCCTGACTCCTTGTGATTGCTTTTCAGCGTATGGGTGAAAAGCCACCGAAATCCCATTGGCAGAGGTGCTCTGAAGTCAATCATGGAGACATTGAGCGCCTCAAAAATTGGTCTTCGGCGGCTTTTTGCGTCTGGACAAAGTCCAACTGGTAATATTTGTTGTAGACCGGCAATGAGATTCGAGGTCCGCGTCTTTCCGGATTGCAAAAAAAAGACCAAATCCGTGAGGAAATGGTCTTTGAATAACTGATTGCGTTTTGAGTTAGGGATTATTTCTTCGGCTTCAGATACTTGTCGAAAAATTCGATGATGTGTTTGCAATTCTTTTCTTCGAAGAAACGTTCGTTTTCGTGCGTCGCGCCTTCGAAGATTTCAAAACTGACCTTGTCTTTGCCGATGCATTTGGTCACGGTCTCCGCGAATTCTCTGGAGGATCCGAGCGGGACAGTGGTATCCACGGTTCCGTGCTGGATCAGGAAACCGGGGGCCGTCTTGGGATCAAGCGTATGGGCATACATGCCGGGATCGGCGAGCTGAACCGGCGTGGGATCGGTTTCACGGGCCGTATGGATCGGAACGCCCACAAAGACGCTGTAGAAACTGCCGTCGCCATCGTATCCCATTTGCAGTCTGCCTGCCACCGGGGCTTCATCTCTGCCCTGCTGTTCCGCGGTGAGACCATTCATCGGGCCGAAGAGGTCGACAACCGCCTGAACGGAGGAGGAATACTCGGCGTTATCGGCGATGTCGCCCATCAGGAGTCCTTTCAGATTGCTGGTGGTGCCGAGCATGCCCGCCATGTGTCCGCCGGAAGAGTCGCCGATCGTGCCGATGTGGTCGGCATCAATGCCGTGTTCCTTCGCATGAGCGCGAATCCAGCGGACGGCGGCCTTGGCGTCGTTGATCTGACGCGGGAAGAGCGCCTCGTTGGTGAGACGATAGTTGAGGGCAAAGACGGCATAACCGGCTTTGACGAGCTGATCGACCAAAAAGGTGTTGTTGCCGCGGGCGCTGCCCATCCACCAGGCTCCGCCGTGGATAAAGAGAATGGCCGGGACCTTCTGGCCTTCCTTGATC
>JAFXYP010000035.1 GCA_017541665.1 Lentisphaeria bacterium
GAACGCACCCAGAAGATCTTCACCATCGTCATGGGCGCCATCGCCAGCATCTCCCTGCTCGTCGGCGGCATCGGCATCATGAACATCATGCTCGCGAGCGTGTCCGAACGCAAGAAGGAGATCGGCACCCGCCGCGCCCTCGGCGCCCAGAAGCTTGACATCCTCTTCCAGTTCCTGATCGAAACGGTCATCCTGACCACGCTCGGCGGCTGCATGGGCATCGGGCTCGGCCTCGGCCTCTCCGCCATCGTCACGAAATACGCGGAGATGCCCACCGTCTCCTCCATGACGAACATCATCGGGTCCCTGCTGATCTCGTCGTTCGTCGGCGTGGTCTTCGGCACGTATCCGGCATGGCGTGCGGCGCAGCAGAACCCGATCGACGTGCTCCGCTCCGAGTAGACTCCGCCGGAACGCCGGACATTATGCCGGAAAAACGTGCGTGCCTTCCGGAAAATATGGAGTTTTTTCGGGAAAAACGCTGGTAAAATCAGCGATTTGGAGTATTTTTAAATGGTATCGCGGCAGACTGCCGTCCGCTCCGTTCGGAATAATTGTTTTCGAGCGGCATGCGTGCGGTGTCCCGTCCGCAAAACAGGAAACCTCCGGAGGCTGAGTTGAATCTTCTGAAATTCTCGAAAATGAACGGGGCCGGCAACGATTTCGTGGTCGTTGACTGTTCCGAGTCCGCCTTTGTTTTTACTGCGGACAGCATACGGAAGATCTGCGACCGCAGGCGCGGCATCGGCGCCGACGGACTGATCCTGCTCTCCAAATCGCGCATTCCGGGGTGCAGCCAGGTCGTCATGGAGTTCTTCAACTGCGACGGATCCAAGGCGGAACTGTGCGGCAACGGCCTTCGCTGCGCCGCGCTCTTCGCCCATACGCACCGGTTGACGCGCGAGGCGTCCATCACGTTCGCGACGGGTGGCGGCGAGCTTGCCGCCGAGGTCATCGGCCCCGGCCTGGTCCGCATCGAACTGCCCGTGACGGAGGATTTCGAGGTGCACGAGCACATCGCCGGGTATACGGTCTTCAAGGGCGCGGTCGGCGTCCCGCACGCCGTCCTCCGCATGGACGGCCTGGAACGCGCGGACATCCTGCGTCCCGGCCGCGAACTGCGTTACCATGCGGAATTCGCGCCCGCGGGCGTCAACGTCGATTTTCTCGAGTTCGGACACGATTTCTCCGAACCCGTCCTGATCCGCACCTACGAACGCGGCGTCGAAGATGAAACGCTGGCATGCGGAACGGGGATCGCATCATCCGCACGCGTGCTGGCGAAATTCTTCCACGCGCCCGACGACCTGACGTTCCGCACGCGTTCCGGCGACCTCGTCCAGACGCATCTCCCCGCCGGGAACTCCGGGCGGATCATCCTGACCGGCCCCGCGGCCGAAGTCTACCGCGGGACAGCCCCCGCAGACGAATTCGAACTGGCGTCCATCACGGCCGCCGACAGCCCATATCCCAAGGAAAAGGATTCCAAAACATGAAAATTCAAGGTCTCTACACGGCGCTTGTCACTCCGTTCCACAACGGAGCGGTCGATTACGATAAACTGACCCGGCTGGTCGAAATGCAGGTTGCCGCCGGCGTCGACGGGATCTCCCCCGTCGGCACCACGGGCGAATCCCCGACGCTGAGCTTCGAGGAGCACGAACGCGTGATCGCCACCGTGGTCCAGCTGGTGAACGGACGCTGCAAGGTGCTTGCCGGAAGCGGCGCGAACTCGACTGCCGAGGCGTTGCACCTGACCCGTCATGCGAAGGCCGACGGCGCGGATTTCTCGCTCCAGGTCGCCCCGTACTACAACAAGCCCACGCAGGAGGGCCTCTACCGCCACTTCGCCACCATCGCGGATTCCTGCGACATCCCGATCGTGATCTACAACGTGCCCGGACGCTCCGGCGTGGCCGTTTCCGCCGAGACCATCGCGCGCCTCGCGAAAAACTGCAACGTGGCGGGCGTGAAAGAGGCCAGCGGCTCCGTTGACCGCGTATCCGAGATCCTCGACCTCTGCGACATCCCGGTCCTCAGCGGCGACGACGCGCTCACCGTGCCCATGATGTCCGTCGGCGCGGTCGGCGTGGTCAGCGTGGCGTCCAACATCATCCCGAAGGAGATGAAGCAGCTCGTCGACCTCTGCAACGCCGGCGCGTTCGACCAGGCGCGCGCGATGCACCGCAAGCTCTACAAGTTCTTCAAGGCGATGTTCGTGGAGACCAACCCGATCCCGGTCAAAGCCGGCATGGCGATTCGCGGCCTCATCGACGAGGAATACCGTCTGCCGCTCTGCCCCCCCTCGGACAAGAACCGCGAATTCCTGCGCCAGATCCTCGCGGATATCCCTGTTGACTGAGGCTGAGCCTCGCCTCCGTGCGCGAGCAGAGCCGCGCACTGCCGCAGTGGAGGACATGTCTTCCACCCGGTCTCCAGTTGTGGAAGCCGGGGCTTTTCCCTGCTTGACTTCAGGCTGTTATTTATACCCGCTTACTCTTCTTCGATTAAAAGGAGACGGGTCAGGGCGCTGATCTTCTCGGGGTAGACTCCGATCTGCAGACTGCCGTCCTGCGAGGCGGAGAGGTCGTGGATCGCTTCGAACGCCAGTTTCGTCTTTTCGTCCTTGATGTCGTCCGCGGTGATCCTGTCCTTGACGAAGCCGAAGTTCGGGACCGGCAGATGTCCGGCCCGCAGGCTCAGGGAGGGGACGGTCAGCACTCCGTCCGCGATCACCGGCGACGCGGAACCGCGCGCGACGACCGCCAGCGAGAGGGGGAGGGGGATGGACGCCTCGGCCCTGACGGCGGAATCATCCCATCCGAAGGAACACTCGATGCCGCTGTCCCTGATCTCGCGGTTCAGGCGGTAGGCGGCGATGCGGAGCAGGGCATTGACGTTTTCCGGCGGGATGGTGACGACGGCGATCTCCGGGATGTTCCCCTCGTCATCCACGACCGCGTCGGAGATCATGTCGACGATCTCGGCGGCCGTCATGGCGTCGGCCTCGGCGTCTGCGACCGTGTACGGGTAGCTCTTCGGTGCGGAGATCACGAGGGCGGCGAGGACGAGGAGGAGAACGACGATCACGGCGAGGACCGCGAGGACGATCTTGATAGTCTTTTTCATTTCAGGGCGGCTCCTATGGCGTCGGCGATGCTGCCCGCGGCATCGAGCAGGGCCTGTTCCATGAGGTAATACGAACGGACCCTGTCGAGCGAGGTTTTCGGGAGCTTGGCCTCGAACTTCACCCTGTTACCCGTGCTGGTCGACGTGTAGCTGCTGTTCAGCTCCTTGAAAAGGTCCTTGTCGAGGGAGAAAAGCGAAACGAGCGTGATCCTGACAAAGCTTTTCAGGCGCCGGGCCGCCAGCTCGGCTTCCTTCTCGCCCTTGCACTCCAGGTTCAGCACGAGCGAGGCGGAACCCGGTGCGTACTCCGACACGATGAAGTCGCCGGATTCCACCAGCGCGGAAAGCCCGGTCGGATCGTCCGCGGCAGGAAGCGGGAAGCTCAGCAGGAGACCCGCGGCGACCGTGTCGGACGGCATGTTTTGAAGTGTCGCAAACGTCGAAGCGGGGAGCCTCTCCGCCGCAAAGAACGGGAGGTCCAGCCCGTGTTTGTCCCGTCCGAACGCGACCGTCCGGGGCGTGAGGTACAGGATCTCCCCATCGGTCCTCATCTCGATCTGCTGCGTCTTGCGGTTCTTGTGAGGTTTCTTCACCGTGATCATCCGGCCGAGGCCGGTCGTTTGGGATTCGACGGTTCGTTTGGTGCCGTAGCGGGCCGAGATGTCCCCGGCGAGCTCTTCAGGGGTCTTGTCCGTGCCGACGAGCATGGCATAGCTCTCGTCCATCCGGGGCGCGTAGACGATGATCGGATCGGGGAGCGTCCCCGCTTTGTTCCACGGGATGCCCTTCAGGTCGTCGCGGATGCCCTCGACGTCCCCGGATTCCGCGACGGCCTTGAACGTCGCCGACGAATAGAGTTTGCCGAGGTTCAAATTGATGACGAGCGCGGCGCCCTCGGGGATCTGCGACCAGCGTTCATCCTGTGCGAACGCGGCGAATCCGGCGCACAGCGCGAACGCCGCCGCGGCGAGCTTCCAAAAAGGGTTCCAGGCTTTCATGGCTTGTTTCTCCTGTTCGATCATTCGTGTCCGCCGGACCTGCGGTCCGGGCAGACAATCCGTTTTGAATGGTTTCTAATAGTTCGGGAAATCTAATATATCATATACGAAATAAAAGTCAAGGGCGGAAAATGTTTTTTCCGGGAAAAACATCGTTCGGGAAAAACGAATGTCCCCGCGTCCGCCTTGTTTCGGCCGTTTGAAAAAACAGGAAGCCGGTCCCGGGGAGGCAGCCCGCCGATTCGAGGCGGGGACTCCGTCAGAGCAGGATATACTTGAGGATGAAGAAGAGGGAGAAGACGATCAGGGTGGCGTTCACGCGGTCGCGGCGTCCGCAGACCAGGTTGATGCCCGTCCACGCGATGAAGCCGAAGCAGATGCCGTCGGCGATGTTGTAGGCGAACGGCATGACGATGATCGCGAGCAGGCACGGGAAGGCTTCCGTCAAATCGCTGAAGTCGATCTGCGTGATATGCGCGACCATCAGGAATCCGACGAAGATCAGCGCGGGCGCCGTGGCGAATGACGGAATGGCGGTGAAGAGGGGCGCGAGCAGAACCGACAGGAGGAAGAGTGCGGCGGTCACGTAGGAGGCAAGGCCCGTCCTGCCGCCCTCGGAGACGCCCGTAGCGGACTCCACGTAGGTCGTGGTGGTGGTCGCGCCGAGCAGAGCGCCCGCGGTGGTCGCGACGGCGTCGGCGAGCAGGGCATGTTTCAGGCGCGGCATCCTGCCGTCCTTGTCGAGCATGTTCGCCGTGGACGCGACGCCGGTCAGCGTGCCGAGCGTGTGGAAGAGGTCGTCGAAGAGCAGCGTGAACATCACGACGAGGAAATTGCCGGAGAGGAGGAGCTTCCACCCCGTCAGGTGCGAGCCCTTCAGAGACCATTTGTCCGCGTCCAGACACTGGCCGAAGAGAGAGCCGAACTCGCGGAACGCCCCGCCGATGGTACCGAAACTCAGCGACGGATACAGCGAATACATCTTCGCGTCCGGGTTGACACCTGGTAAATTCCCGCCGCCTGGCAGACCATGCCGAGCGCCCACGTGAGCAGGATCCCGATGAGGATCGCGCCCTTCGCCCGCCTGTGGTACAGCACCACGGTGGCGAAGAGGCCGACGAGCGCCAGGAGCGCACAGAGGCCGGACGTGCGGAACGCCGCGCGGAACGAAACGAGCGTGGTCAGGCAGGAACCGTCCACGATGACCTTCGCCCCCTGCAGCCCGATGTGGATGATGAAAAAGCCGATGCCCACGCCGATCGCGGTCTTCAGCGGCGGCGGGATGGCGTTGAAAAACTTTTCGCGGACCGGAAGCACCGTGGTGAGCAGAAAGATGATGCCCTCCACGAATACCGCCATCATCCCGAACTGCCACGAGATCCCCATGCTCAGGACGACCGAGAACGCGAAGAACGGCACGATGCCGACTCCGGGCGCCAGTGCGAACGGGTATTACGCCAGTGCGCCCATCAGGAACGTGCCGATGAACGATGCGACGGCGGCGGCGATGACGGCGCCGCCCGCAGGGATCCCGATCTCGCCCATGCCGCTCGGATAGACGGCCAGGATATAGACCATGGAGAGGAACGTCGTGATCCCGGCGATGATTTCGGTCCTGACGGTCGTGCCGTGCTCGGCGAGGTTGAATTTGAACATGGTTCCGCGGTTTCTTCGGGGGGAGGGGGCGTCCCCGCGCTGATCGTTTTCAGTGGGATAAATATCTGCGATAATATACCGCCTTTTTTTCATTTTTCAACCGGATCGCGCGCATGATAACAAAAAGCCCGTCCCTTGTCGGGACAGGCTTTCGATGGTTTGTTGTTGTATCCGTGCCCGAGCGGAGCCGGGCACTGTATCAACACTGCTTGCAGTGTGCTCTGCTTCGCGAGAGCACGGAGGACAAGTCCTCCACTGAAGGAGTGCCGGGCTGACGCTCCGGCACTGTATATTAACACTGCTTGCAGTGTGCTCAAGCGAAGCACTGTATCAGTGGAGGCGTTCGCCTCCTTACTCCGAGATCACGAAGATGTGCTGGTCGGAATTGCATTTCAGCTCGGGGGCGTAGACGCCGCTGCCGCCCGCGGGGAGGGCGATGAAGCGTCCGGGGAGCTGCGCCCGCATCCGGTAGAACACGTTGGAATCGCCGCGCGCCATGTTGCGGAGGTAGAACTTGGCGCCGCGTTCGCGGTATTCGCGGTAGATCGGGGCCCTTCCGGTCCAGTCGTAGCCGCTGACGGGCTTTTCGAACTCGAACCCGGCGGGCATGCTGTCGGCGAAGCAGACATAGTCGTAATCGTTCTTCGCGGTGGAGATGATCTCGACTTCGACGAGTTCGCCGGGGCGGATGACGTCGCCGGACTTCAGCGGGACGCGTTTGTACTTGTCGCGCTTGAGCGTCTGGACGGAGCCCTGGAGGCCGGCTGCGAGGGCTTCCTGCACTTCGGGGACCAGGCGGTAGTAGTTGCGCTTGATCTTCATCTCGAGTCCGGCGGGCTCGATCTCGTCCTCCAGCGTGAAGTAGTTCAGCATGGAGTTCATGTAGAGGACGCCGGGGCCGTCGATGGAGATTTCGAGCTTGTGGTCGCCGGATCCGAGTGCGTCGGGGTTGGCGAGCGCGACGAACGGGCTGTCCCACATGGAGGCCTTGTCGACGTGGAAGCTCTTGATCTCCTTGCCGTCGAGGAGGACCTTCACATCCATGTCGGGGGCGTCTTCGCCGGCAGACTTGATGTAGCGGGCGAGGGTGCGGACGACCGCGCCGAGTTCGCGGTTGGTGTTGCGCCACGGCGAATTGCGGATGTTGGTGACCAGATAGTTCGCGAGCTTGCGAGCGTTCGGGTCGGACGGATCGTCATCGAGCAGGAGGTCGAGGTAGGCGGCGTTGGTCTCGTTCTCGCTGCCGTACCAGAAGAACCTGCATCCGGCCGGGATGTTCAGGTAGGAGGTCTGGTTCTCGTCGTCGACCATGCGGAACTGCGTGAGGTTGCGGACGACCATGGCACGTTCGTCGGACTTGGGCTCGAGGGCGAGGCCGAGCATGGAGAGCCCGTAGGGCGCGAGCTGGCTGCGGAGTTCGTAGAGGAATCCGTTCAGCTCCTTGTTGCGCTTGCCGGCCTTGGCGAGGACGCGTGCGACGAGGGCGTCGGTGTTGGAGACGCTCTTGTACTTGCGGATGTCGGCGAGGCGTTCCTCGACGTGCGCCTGGAGCCAGGCGACGCCGCGGTTCATGTGGCTGTCGACGGTCTTGTTGCCGTACGCGCTGACGTCGAGCAGGGCGTCCACGACGTAGGCGGTGGTGTCGGGGTAGGAGTATTCGCGGTAGCCGCTGAACCAGCCCCAGCCGCCGTCGGAGTTCACCATGGTGAGGATCATCTTCAGGTTCTCGTCCATCACGCGGTTGAACGTCTTCGCGTCGAACGACGGATCGACCTTGCCGTCCTTCCAGCAGTATTTTTCCATATATTCGGTATAGAGCTTGTCGCGGGAGGTCTTCGCCGGGTGGACGGTGTCGAAGTCGACGCCGAGCTTGGAGAGGGCGTTCTTCGCAGCCATGGAGGGCACGAAGCGGTTCACCACGCCGAATACGGTGGCTTCGCCGTCGGCGGCGAGGTAGGGCAGGAGCTCGACCATCGCCATGGCGGCGCCGGGGGCGAGGTTCACGGTGAGGAAAGTCGTCTCGGGCTTGCGCTGTTCGGGGACCTTCAGCGTGACGGAAGCGGACTTATTGTCCTTGTCGAGATAGGCGAAGTTGTTCACCTGCTTGTCGATGCCCTTCACGAGGACGGGCAGGGCGAGCTGGAGCGCGTCGTCCTCGTCGCCGGCCTTCACGGAGAGCGTGATCCTGCTTTCGCCGACCGCCTTCGCGTTCAGCGTGAACGGGCACGCGGTGTGGCCGCCCGCCTTGACGGTGATGGTCGCGTTGTTCTTCAGGGTCAGGGTGTTGACCGTGTCGCCGTCGACCGTGAGCGTGACGGCCGCGGAGACGTCCTTGTCGGTGTAGTTGTGGATGTTCGCGACGGCGTTCACGGTGTCGCCGTTCACGAGGAAGCGCGGGAGCTCGAGGCGGGCGATGAGGTCCTTGCTGACGACGAACTCGGAATCGCCTTCGCCGACCGAGGTGTCGGCGGTGAGGGACCACACGTGGACCTTCCATGTGGTGAGGTTGTCGGGAGCCGGGACGTCGATGGTGGTCTGACCGTTTTCATCGAGCTTTACGAGCCCGGCGAAATACGCGGCGTCGAGGAAGTTGGAGCGGACGAAGGAGCCGCCTTCATCGCCGCCACCGCCGCCGAAGCCGCCGCCCATTTCCATTTCGACGGCCTCTTCGGCCATCGCCATGTCGGCGGAAGCAGCTTTCATCATCATGCGTGCGCCGCCGGGGGCAGCGGAGGGAGCGGCCTCCATGACGGCGTCGTCGTCCATGCTGTTCATGGCAGCACCGAAACTCATGACTGCGCCGCCGCCGAAGCCGCCGCCGACTGCGCCGCCGCGTGCCATTGCGCCGCCCTTGCGGACGATACCGCCGTCGAAGTAGACGCTTTCGCCGTGGCCGAGCGTGAAGGGAATGATGCGCCCGTTCATGGAGAGGTTGTCGTTCATGAAGTGGATGCCGCGGGCGGGGTTGTTGTGGAGGCTGGTGCCGTTTTCGAGGTTGATGGTCGCATCGGAGTAGAACGAGCGCTTCCAGTTCCAGAAGAAGGAGTTGATCGCCGGGATGCGGCTGGACGCGATGGCGTCGAGGGACTTGTCGTAGACGGTGAGCGTGACTGCGCCGGAGACGGGCTTGCCGGTGCCGTCCTTGACGGTGATCGTCATCGGGACGTTCTGGCGCGGCTTGACGGGCTTCTTCGGGCCGGCGATGTCGACGTCGAGCATCTTGGAGATCGGCGGGACGGCGATCATCTTGGAGAGGCGCTGGACCTCGCCGTTGCCGACGGCGATCACGGAGACGTAGGTGTTCGGGCGGTCGCCGGGGAGGAAGTCCATCTTGAACTCATGGGAGAATTCCTTGTCGCCGAGGCGGACGCACTCGTACTGCGTCTCGCGTTCCTGGCGCGTGAAGAAGTAGAGCGTGGCGCCGGGCTTCTTCATGGAGACGAGGATGCTGGCGGATTCGCCGGGATTGTACTCGCTCCTGTCGGTGGTGATCTCGAGCGGGAGCGTGCTGAAGAGGTCGCCGGACTTGTCGAACCCGGCGACGAAGAGCGGATAGGAGCCTTCGCAGGTTACGGGGTCCTTGCCGTCGTTCGCCTTCAGGGAGGCGTCGGACGTGATGCTGGAGACGACTTCGTAGACGCCCTGGCGGTCGATCACGAAGCTTACGCCGTTCTCGTCGCCCGCGGTCACGTCCATGACCTTTACGGGCTGGCCGACGCGGTGCGGCACGCCGTCCTTGTCGAGGTCGCGGAGGTAGATGGAGACGGTGCCCTTGCCCGCGACGGGCTTGCCGTCGGGCGTGGTGGCCTTCACGACGAGCGTAACGGGCTTGCCGGTGCGTGCGAATCCGCTCTTCGCGGAGGCGGTGACGTAGAACGGCTGGGCGGCGGTCACGACGGAGCCGGAGCCGTTGACCACGCGGTTGGACTCGTCGGAGACCTCGGCGTCGATGATGTAGCGGAAATCGAGGTTGCCGAAGCGGCGGAGCGCGTCGCCGGTGTCGATGGGCACGGTCAGGCAGCCGTCGTCGTCCGCGACGCCTTCGGCCTGCGTGATGAGGTCGCGGCCCCAGGTGACCTGGCGGATGCTCTCGTCACGGTAGGCGGTGGAGCAGATCCAGTAGCCTTCGCCGAAGAGCCAGTCGAAGCGGCCGCGGAACGGGAAGATGCGGCGCGCCTGTTCGCGGTGGACGGTGTACTTGATCTTCGCGCCGGACATGGGGGCGCCGAAATAGTATTTCGCCTTGATCTTCGCCTCGAAGATGCAGCCTGTCTTCACCTGCGTTTCGGGCATTTCCACGTCGAGCAGGTATTCGGGCTTCTTGTATTCCTCGACGGAGAAGGAGACGCCGCCGTTGCCGGTGCTGAGGTGGAAGCTGCCGAGCGCGACGTCGTCCGGGAGCACGAATTCCTCGGTGGCGGCGGCGAGCATCGGGTCGCCGGAGATGTTCTCTTCGTACAGCTTCTTGCCGCGGGCGTCGGTGCCGGTGAGCTTCACCTTGTAGTCGGCGCGCTTGGCCGGGGCCTTTTCGTCGTAGGAGGCGCGGCGGGTGTAGACGGTGTACTTCACGGTGTCGCCGGGGCGGTACACGGGGCGGTCGGTGATGATGTAGTCGCGGTCGCGTTCATAGAACCTGCCCGCGTTGATGGTGGAATAGTAGGCGTGCGGGAGGAAGGTGAGGCCGTCCTCGGACTCGGAGAGGATGAGCGTGCGGTCGTTGAGCCTTTCAGGGAAGATGACCGCGCCGTCCTTGCCGGTCGTGACCTCGAACTCCTTCACGATGATGCGGTAGCGCTGCCCGCCGAACTCGTTCCGGTTGCGGTTGTTCGAGTATTCGGTCCGGTAGTTCATGATCTTGAGCTTGCGGTCGGCGAGCGGCTCGCCGGTCTTCGAGTCGTTGAGCGTGAGGAAACGGCCCTTGGTGACGGATTCCTTGGTGAGGATCTCCGGGGTGATCCAGACCAGGTTTTCGTACCATGAGTTCGCGGAGTAGGTGCCCTCGGTGCCTTCGGGGAGAGTGCGGACGATGTACGCGCCGGGCTCCGTGATGGGCAGCGTGACTTCGGTATCGGTCTCCCAGTGATGCGGTTTCGGCTTCACGTCGAACGTGAACTCGGAGATCTTCTCCTTGATTGCGGGTGCCCAGCCCTTCGCGCCGGTGTTCAGCATATAGGCGTTGTCGGTCTCGTAGGAACGGTCGCCGCCTTCGCGGAGGCTCTTCAACATGATCTCGACGGCCTTCTTCGGGTCGGCCTTCGTGACGACGGCGCGGACCTTCGTGGTGTTGCGGCTGCGGTAGGAGAGGACGGGCTTCGTGCCGTACGCGACGACCTGAATGCCCTGCGTGGAGCCCCAGTTGCAGAGGATCTGCTGGACCATGTCGTTTTCGCCGGCCTTTTTGAACCAGTCTGCGGCGGATTCGTACTGCATGCGGGCGAGGTAGAGACTGCCGAGGCTGGACGCGGCCTGCTGCTTGTAGAGTCCGGCCTTTTCGTCGTTTGCGAGCTCCTTCAGGATGCGGATATAGCTGAACTCCTCGGGGAGCGCGATCTTGCGGATGCCGTCGGCGAGCTCGGCGATGGTCTCATTGTCCTTCAGTTCATAGAGGTAGTCGCGGTACTTGTCGGAGGTCTGGTACTCGTGGCGGACGTCCCAGTTGATCGAAGAGAAGTCGAACTCGTTGGAGAGGAAGGACGCCCAGTCGTATTTGCTCCGGTAGTCGCCGAGCGCGATGGCCTGTTCCAGCGCCCAGCGGAAGCGTTCGCCGTCGCACTTCGCGGATGCGAAATCCTTCGGGCAGGAATAGAGGACAGGGGAGCCGTCCTTGTTCACCGGCGGGCGGGAGGAGCTGCCGAAGTCGCCGTCGTCATAGTCGGGAAGGACGGTCAGGTCGGTGAGCGCCTGGAGCTTGTAGGACTGGCTGCCGCTCTGATTGCGGCAGATCAGGGAGGCGAGCGCGCGGTAGTATTTGATCTGGAGCGGCTTCGAGACGTTCTTCGCCTCTTCGGAGGCGGACGCCATGAACCGGAGGTTTTCGACGCGGTCGCGGGCGGTGCTGTTCACGCGGCGGCCGGCGTTGCCGCGGTTGGAGCCGCGCGTGAACGTGTTATTGAAGAAGAATCCGTAGCTGGTGACGTTGGCGTTCAGCTCGGCGGCGAGCGAGACGTTCTTCGGGAAGCGCGCAGTCACGAACGCGAAGGCGTCGTCGTACTCCTTCACGCGGTTGTTGCTGAAGAGGCTGGCGCGGTACATGTTCCACAGTGTGCCGATTGCTTCGCTCTGGGACTTCGCGGGGATTGCCTCCAGCGCGGCGCGCGCGGCGTCGGCGGACTCCTTGAAATTGCCCTCTTCCATGAGCTTGCGGATCTTGGCGATCGTCTCTTTTTCGGCGGGAGTCTGCGCGGTCTCGGCCTGCGCTTTTTCATCCTGCGCCATCAGGACGGGCACGGCGAGAAACGCCAGGAGGACGGCCGCCGCGGTCAGGAGGAAACGGATGTTTCGGTTCATGGGACAATCCTTTCTCTGGTGGTCCGGCAATCTTCATGCTGGGGGCGGGAACCCGTATGCCCCGTATGAAAGAAGCCGGACGATGGAAAAAATGACTGTTGTTTTTAGGATGCTGTCAGCAATTTGACGCGGGACGGGAAGAAATCTTAGCGAAATATACACGCTTGAAGATTTTTTTCAACCTTTTTTTTATCAAAAGGCGTCTTCTTCGTCCCTGTCTTCCCCGACGGCAGCGTCTTCTTCGTTTTCATCGTCGGTGTCGTCGGAATCGTCATCCTCTTCCGTCTCTTCGCCCGGATCCTGTCCGGCGGATTTCAGAATGCGGACGACGGTGTTCACGTCGCGCGGGTCGAACATCAGAAGCAGTGTGCCGTTTTCGCCGGGTTCGATCCGGGTGAACGCCGAAAGCGTGGTGCGGACGGAATCGTTCCGCATGGCGGCCCGTGAGAGCTTCCTCGCCGTATAATCCAGCATGGCGTGCGGCATGGGGAAATGCCCTATGGAACCGCCGCCGGGGATGAGCGTGAGGTCGCCCGTTTCGACGACGGGCGAAAGTTCGACGGAGAGATTGGCGGCGCGTCCGGCAGATACCGGCATGGAGTAATGGACGTGCAGTTTACCCTCGTCCCAGATCGCGGCGTAGGGGACCGTATCAAGTTTGTGTTTGTCCGTTTTTGCCAGGGCGGCATCCAGGAGCGTCTGCACCTCGTTCTGCGAAAGCTTCAGGACGGCGGTCTCGACCACGCGCCCCTCCTTGTCGACCAGCGAACGCGCCAGACGTGTGATGATGTTCGTGACGACGCCCGTGTCGCTCCCGTCGAATTTCGGCGCGGGATAGGACACCGGAGCTCCGGTCGCGAGGAGGAAGGACGAAACGAGGAGGACGGCCAGGACGATCAGAAGGATGCCGATGATCGTCAGTGACCTGAAAAAACACCCTTTCCCGGACGCCATGATGAATCTCCCACCAACAAGAACAGAAAATCAGTTGTCGTCGTCATCGAGCTGCATGGACCAGAGGTGCTGCGAGTTCCATTTGCTCAGCTTGTGGCTCTTGCGGATTGTGGCGCGCGGATACATGATCTTCACGTGGCCGTCGGCGAACGCGTAATTCCACTGGAGCCGGTGAAGCGTGGTGGCGATCTCCAGGCCTTCCTGTCCGCTGCCGTCCTCGTCGCCGCCCCAGGCTTCGAACTGCTGGGCGGGGCAGGAGATGGAGGACCACCAGGCGGAGAAGTACCCGGTGCGGTCGGACCGGTAATAGGTATCCAGCGGGGCGTATTCGACCAGGTAGATCATGCGGGAGGGCACGGGGACGCTGACGAGCTTCATCGAGGCGAAATAGCCTTTGCCGCTGAAACTGTCATTGACCATGGAGTGTCCGCCGATCCCGTTGCCGACTTTGCCCTCGTCGCCCGAGGCGCCGGGCGAATGGTTCATGGCGTAGGTGCGGATGGGAAGGCCGCCGGCGGCACTTTCGTTGCGGGGCAGTTTGTCGGCTGGGCACTGGAATAGCTTGATGCCCGTGAATTTGCTTTGTCCCCGGCACGAAGGGACGCCACTGATCCCGACGTCCAGGTCGGCATGCGGCGTGTATTTCAGGAGGAGGCGCTCCCAAAGGGAATCGTTCTGGCCGCCGCCGGACTTCGCCGGGGTGATGTATTTCGTGTCGCCGGCGTACATGAGCGCGCAAACCATCAGCTGTTTCATGTTGTTGGAACAGCCTGCGATCTGTGCGCTGTTTTTTGCGGACTGGAGGGCGGGCAGGAGGATTGCCGCGAGGATCGCAATGATGGTGATGACGATCAGGAGCTCGATCAGCGTGAAGCCGCGGGCGGTGCATGCGGATTGACGGTATGTGTGTTTCATGGCCGGGAGATCCTTTTGTTGTTGTGCCTGACATCAATTTATCCCCGGCGGCTATAAAAATCAAGAACGAATGCAGGAAAAAACGCTTTTTTCGAGGTTTTTTAACGGCGCATAACGTTATTAACGTGAACCGGTTCGAAACGTGGATGGAAACCGGCGTCCGAGAGGGAAAAAAACCGGATGGCCGTCAGCGATTCCCTGCAAAACACACGTTCCCGTCCATCCGCTTTTTTTTCCCTTTTTTTTTTGTAAAAGGACTTGACAGGATGCCGAAACATGTGCTATGGTAAAGGACAGTTTCCCGAAATGAATCACCTACACACTGCAACACAGGAGAAAGAGACATGGGGCAGTACCTCGGCGAGGAAATCCGCAAACTCGGATTCGGCATGATGCGTCTGCCGAAAAATGGCGAAGCGATCGACATCGAAACGACAAAGGTCATGGTCGACAAGTTTCTTGCCGCCGGATTCACGTATTTCGACACTGCCTATGTGTATCAGGGGAGCGAGGACGCCACGCGGCAGGCGCTCGTGGAACGCTATCCGCGCGAGAGCTTCCAGCTCGCGACGAAGAACGCCGCGTGGCTCAACAGCGAAAAGCGCGAGGACGCGGTCGCCCAGTTCGAAACGTCGCTGAAGCGGCTCGGGACCGACTACATCGACTTCTACCTATTGCACAACCTCGGCGACAAACGCACCACGCTCTTCGAGGACTTCGACCTGTGGAACTACTTCCTCGAGCAGAAAAAGGCCGGCAGGATCCGCCACCTCGGGTTCTCGTTCCATTCCACCGCCGACCAGCTCGACGAGATCCTTGCGAAGCATCCCGAGGCGGAATTCGTGCAGCTGCAGATCAACTACGCAGACTGGGAACACAAGTTCATCCAGTCGCGCCTGAACTACGAAGTCTGCCGCAAGCACGGCAGGCCCGTCATCATCATGGAGCCCGTGAAGGGCGGCATGCTGGCGACGCCGCCGGAATCCGTCGTGAAGATCCTCCGCGACGCGAATCCCGATATTTCCCCGGCCGCCTGGGCGATCCGGTTCGGCGCGAGCCTGCCGGGCGTGATCACGGTCCTCTCCGGCATGAGCACCCCGGAGCAGATGGACGACAACCTGAATTCGATGAAGGATTTCCACGCGCTGACCGAGGCGGAGAAGGCCACGGTCTTCGAGGCGCAGAAGGCGCTCGCGGCGGTCCCCATGATCCCGTGCACCTCTTGCGACTACTGCGCGAAGGTCTGCCCGATGAACATCGGCATCTCCGGCACGTTCAACGGCAGGAACCTGCTCACTCTGTACAACAACGTCGAGAGTGCGAAAGTGCAGATCTTCTGGGCGGTCGCGAATCTGGGTAAAAAGGACGCCGTGGAGTGCATCGGCTGCGGAAAATGCGAGGAAGTCTGCCCGCAGCACCTCGAAATCCGCAAGCTCCTCGCGGAAGCCGCGAAGGCGTTCAGCCAGAAAAAGTCGGAGCCGGAGCAGAAATCCTGAGCCGCGGGCAAGGGATAGCGAGTAATCCGGAGAAGATCAGCGGGCCAGAAACGTTTTCCGTTCCGGTTCGGGGTAATGTTCGATCGCGTACCGGAGCGCGGTGCGCGGCATGGCGGCCTTGTGCGCCAGCAGATACGCGGTCAGGGCGGAGCGGTCGCGTTTGCCGATCTCGCGGAGCATCCAGCCGCACGCCTTGTGCATCAGGTCGTGCGGATGCGGCAGGAACCGGTCCACCATGCGGAACGGTACGTCCAGCTGTTTCGCTCGGATGAACGGGAACATGGAAAGGACGGCGATGCGTTCCTCCCAGAGATGACCGGATGCGGCGAATCGTTCCAGCGTGTTTGCGCCGTGTTCGAATGCGTAGGCTCCGGTAATATCAGGCGCGGTCAGGTCGACCAGATCCCAGTTGTTGACGAATCCGCCCCGGGCGAGTTCGGCGTATTGTTCGAAGATCGCGGCGCGTTCTTTGTCGTCCGTCTTTTTCGACTGATATTTGTCTGCCAGAATGAGCAGGGCGCAGAGGCGGATCTCATGCCACTCGGAATGTGCGGCACGGACTGCTTCCCGGAC
>JAFXYP010000036.1 GCA_017541665.1 Lentisphaeria bacterium
AGGTCTCTGACCGCCTGCGCCGCCTGCGCCTGCACCGGGACCGCCCGCGGGGGCACCGCCGCCGAAGCCGCCGAAGCCGCCCATGCCGCCGCCGAAGCCGCCCATCGCGGGTGCTCCGCCAGCAGGAGCGCCGCCTGCGGGTGCGCCGCCGGCCGGAGCCTGTGCGGAAAGTGTTGTTGCGAGGAAGAGCGCCCCTGCAAGGATCGAGCAGGAGACGACCGCCGATTGGACATAACGATTCATAAGAACTCCATTATGTTTGAGGGTTAATAAAGAGAGGAACGAATGATTGACTGTTTTTTGATGAACGCAAACACAATTTTGGGCTGTTTTTAACAGCGAAAAGTGCGTTTTCAACGATATTATACCACAACGGAAAGAAAATGTCAAGGTTAATTCACGTAAAAATATCGGTTTTATTGATTATTCTCTAAACTGAAGAGTGTTTAATATGTTTTTTGGTTTTTTTGATTGTTTAGCTTATTCCAATATTCGATTTTTTTTCGCGGGTGATGCAGCCCGGTTTTTTCAGCTCGCCATCCATCCCGCCATCCGATTCATCGAATCGCGTGAGATTCAAACGTCCACCTGTTTTGTCCCACGCCCCCCTTTTCTTTGGTTCTCGGAAAAAAACGATTCTTTTCCGCGTTTCGCGCTTGCATTATGCGCGCTCGCGGGATATATTAGATGGTAAGACATCATCAACGACAACAACTGAACGGGGCTGCAATGGAAAAGCGCGTGGCGGTATTGGCGATCCTGGCGGAGAGTTTCGACTCCGCCGAGCAGATCAACACGCTCCTGCACGACTTCGGGCCGTTCATCGTGGGCCGCATGGGCCTGCCCTACCGCGAAAGGAACGTAAACGTCATCAGCATCGTGATCGACGCGCCGCCGGACAAGATCAACGCCTTGGCCGGAAAACTCGGGCGCATCGAGGGAGTCACGGCGAAAGCCGTCTACTCCAACGTCATAACAAACAACTGAGTCCGCCGCCCGGCACAACCGGAAGCGGATTCATCCGATCAGAGCAAGCATATTCCCCTGACGTCGAAAAGCATTTTGAGACGGAAGACCGAGCGTGCGGCATCAGACCGGACTGCGGGGACCGCATCGGCGGCCCGCGCAAGTTCCGATCGAGCAGAACGGCCGGATCCTTCCCGGGGGATCGCGGCCGTTTCTTTTTCCGGGGAGGACAAGTCCTCCTCTGCAGGAGTGCTCTCAGCTTCGCTTGAGCACGGAGGACAAGTCCTCCTCTGCAGGAGTGCTCTCAGCTTCGCTTGAGCACGGAGGACAAGTCCTCCTCTGCAGGAGTGCTCTCAGCTTCGCTTGAGCACGGAGGACAAGTCCTCCACTGCAGGAGTGCTCTCAGCTTCGCTTGAGCACGGAGGACAAGTCCTCCACTGCATCGGACGGAGAAACGGCGGCGGCAACCGAAGGAAAACAACGCGTCATGAACGCACGGAAACGACAGAACGAGTTCAGGATCGACCGGCTGAACGAGGAGAAGCGCCTCCCGCATGAGGAGTGGACGGCGCTGCTCTCCGCCTGGGACGACTCCGACCGCGCATACGCCGCGGAGATCGCGCGCGCTTTGGCGAACGTCCGGTTCGGGCACGGCATTTTCGTGCGCGGCATCGTGGAGTTTTCCAATGTCTGCCGCAACGACTGCCTGTACTGCGGCATCCGCAAATCCAACCGGAATCTTGAACGCTACCGCCTGAGCGAGGCGGAAATCCTGGACTGCTGCGACGCCGGATACGAATACGGATTCCGCACGTTCGTGCTTCAGAGCGGAGAGGACGCGTCCTATCCGCCGGAACGCCTCGCCGCACTGGTCCGCACGCTCAAGGCGAATCATCCCGACTGCGCCGTGACGCTGTCCGTCGGCGAGCTTGAACGGGCGGACTATCAAATGCTGTTCGAGGCGGGCGCGGACCGTTATCTCCTGCGGCACGAGACCGCCGACCCGGAGCATTATGCGCGGCTCCACATGCCAGGCCAGAGCTGGGAACGCCGCATGCGCTGCCTCCGCGACCTGAAGGAGATCGGATTCCAGACGGGCTGCGGATTCATGGTCGGGTCACCGTACCAGACGCCGGAAACGCTCGCGAAGGACATGGAGTTCATCACGGAGTTCCGCCCCGCCATGATCGGCATCGGCCCCTTCATCCCGCACTGCGACACGCCGTTCGCAAACGAGCCCGCGGGCAGCGTGGAGCTGACGCTCTTCCTGCTGAGCCTGTGCCGCATCCTCATCCCGGACGTGCTGCTGCCCGCCACGACCGCGCTCGGCACACTGGATCCGACCGGTCGCGAGAAAGGCGTGCTCGCCGGAGCGAACGTCATCATGCCGAACCTGTCGCCGATGCAGGTCCGCGCGAAATATATGCTTTACAACAACAAAACCGCGGTCGACGTGGATACGCACATCACGAGGTCGGACCTGCAGGAACGCCTGCGGAAGATCGGCTACACGGTGAAGGTCGCCCGCGGGGATTACGGAGAGACGTCATGCTGAAACTCGCATTCTACGGAAAAGGCGGCATCGGGAAATCCACGACCGTTTCGAACCTCGCCTCCGCGTTCGCCGCAGACGGACTCAAGGTCATGCAGATCGGTTGCGACCCGAAGGCCGATTCCACTGCGTCGCTGCACGGCGGGACGCGCATCCGCTCCATCCTCGACCTCGTGCGCGAACGGAACAACGATTTCACGCTCGATGAAATGGTCCGCGTCGGCGACGGCGGCGTGCTCTGCGTGGAGGCGGGCGGCCCGACGCCCGGACTCGGCTGCGCCGGGCGCGGCATCATCGCCGCGCTGGAGAAACTCCAGGAAAAAGGCGCATACGACGTGTACAAGCCCGATGTGGTGCTGTACGACGTGCTGGGCGACGTGGTATGCGGCGGATTCTCCATGCCGATGCGAAAGGGATACGCCGACCGCGTGTTCATCCTCACCTCCGGCGAAACCATGTCCGTCTACGCCGCCGCGAACATCGCCATGGCGGTACGGAATTTCAGGGGGCGCGGCTATGCCTCCCTCGGCGGATTCATCCTGAACCGCAGGAACGCGCCGGACGAAGACGAGAAGGCCGCGAAACTGGCGGCGGACTTCGATTCCGCCATCGTCGGCGCGCTCGACTGGAGCGAGACAGTCCAGCAGGCCGAACGGCTCGGGCGGACCGCCGTCCATGCGTTCCCGGAGAGCCCGATGGCCGCGCAGTACCGCACGCTTGCCGAAGCCGTGCTCGCTGCCGCAAAGAAAGGAGACGCCCCATGCTGAAACGGCTGAACGGCGAAGACGACATGACCGGCGCGGAGGTCGCGATCAGGGACGCCGACTTCCCCGTGCCGTTCGTCTCCGGCCTGGAGTACAACGCGCCCGCCCGCGGGCCGTGGAACATCGTCCACACCGGCATGCTGATCCCCGAGTCACACCAGGTGTTCGCCTGCGCGCAGGGCTGCCTCCGCGGCGTCGTGCTGACCGCCGCCGAAATGCTCGCCATGGACCGCATGTCGTGGATCTCCGTGGACAAAAGCGACCTGTTCGACGGCTCGCTGGAGCGCAACATCGTGGACGGCACGGCGGAGATCATCCGCAAACTGCCGAAAAAACCGCGCGCGGTCCTGCTCTTCATCAGCTGCGTGCATCTCTTCGCCGGATGCGATTTCGAGTTCATGCTGGACGAACTCCGCGCGATGTTCCCGGACATCGACTTCATCGACTGCTACATGAACCCGACCATGCGGAAAAGCGGGCTCACGCCCGACCAGCTCATGCGCCGCCAGCTCTACGCGCCGTTCGCCCCTTGCCCCGCCGACCCGAAGACCGTGAACCTGATCGGCAACGACCGTCCGACCGACGCGTCCAGCGAGCTCGTGCAGCTCATCGGGAACGCCGGCCGGGAGCTCCGCGACATCACGCAGTGCCGGACCTACGACGAATACATGCGCATGGCGAAAAGCCAACTTGAGATCACGTATCTGCCGACCGCAAAGGCTTCCGGCGACGCCCTCGAAAAACGCCTCGGGCGCAAGCATCTCTATCTGCCGCTCTCCTACGATTTCGACGAGATCGAACGCAACCTGGGCATCCTGGCCGACGCGCTCGGCGTCCCGGCGCCCGACTGGACCGGAGCGAAGCGGAAAGCCGTCCGCGCACTCGAACAGGCGAAAGCCGTCATCGGCGGCACCCCGGTCGAGATCGACTACACCGCCACGCCGCGCCCCGTCGGACTCGCCGCACTCCTGGCGGAACACGGATTCCGCGTGACGCGCGTCTACACCGACGCAATGATCGAGGAGGAACGCCCCGCGTTCGAACGCCTCCGCGCGCTTGCGCCGGAGCTGCTCCTGACCGCCACGGTCCATGCGAAGATGCGGTTCGCGGGCAAGGGCGTCCACGAATGCGGCGATGTGCTGGCGGTCGGGCAGAAGGCCGCGTATTTCAGCGGCACGAAGCATTTCGTGAACATCGTTTCCGGCGGCGGCATGTACGGATTCGACGGCGTCGTCCGCCTCGCGGAACGCATGGCCGACGCCGCGACGCACGAACAGGACACCGAGACCGTGATCCAGTACAAGGGCCTCGGATGCAGGAGCTGCTTATGAAACAGACCGCCAGAATCATCTCCATCCACGCGGCCGACACGTCCGGCGTCTGCTCCATGCTGTACGAACTCGGCGGCATGGTCGTCGTCCACGACGCGTCCGGCTGCAACTCCACCTACTCCACGCACGACGAGCCACGCTGGTACCGTCAGGACAGCATGATCTACATCTCCGCCCTCACGGAGACCGACGCGATCCTCGGCAACGACGAAAAGCTCATCGCCGACATCGCGGCCGCCGCGAAGGACCTGTCGCCGAACTTCATCGCGGTCTGCGGCGCACCCGTCCCGCTCCTCGCCGGGACCGATTTCCCCGCCATCGCTGCCGAGATCGAAGCCCGCACCGGGATCCCGGCGTTCGGGCTCCACACCAGCGGCATGCACTCGTACCTGGCCGGTGCCTCGGAGGCGCTGGAGGCCGTCGTGTCGCATTTCTGCACGGAAGCCCTGCCCCGCACGGACGCGCCCTCCGCGAACATCATCGGCGCGACGCCGCTGGATTTCTCCGTCAACGGCGCGGTCGAGTCCGTCATCGGATGGTTGAAGAAATCCGGTTTCGAACTCGTCTCCTGCATGGCCATGGGAAGCACTCTCGACGATATCCGGCGCGCCTCCGCCGCGCATGTGAACCTCGTCGTCTCCTCCTGCGGGATCGCCGCGGCCGAACTCCTCCGCAAACGCTTCGGCACCCCGTGGATCGCGGGCGTCCCGGTCGGAGAAAAGTTTTCCGCCCGGCTTGCATCCGCGCTGAAAACCGCGGCGGCATCCGGCGGATGCGCCCTGACCTGCGCGGAACGCGATGCTTCCGCCCCCGGCAGGAAGCTCGCCATCCCCGGCGAAGCCGTCTTCTCCGGTTCATTGGCCGCCGCGATCGAAGCGGACCTGGGGACCCCCTGCCGCGTGCTGTGTCCGCTGGAGGCGGAGGACCGCCTGCTCGCCCCCGGCGACCTTCGGATCTTCGACGAGGATGCGGCGTCCGCGGCGTTCGCCGAAGCATCCGGTGTGATCGCCGATCCGATGTACGCGCCCGTCTGCCCGCCGGACGTCCCGTTCTTCCGGCTTCCGCACGAAGCGTTTTCCGGCAGATGCTACCGGAAAGAATCCCTGAACCTGATCGACCATCCCCTTCCATGGAGGTTCTGACATGTTGAAACTCGCGATATACGGCAAAGGCGGCATCGGCAAATCGACCGTGACCTCCAACCTGGCGGCGGCGTTCGCGCGCCTCGGGTGCAAGGTCATCCAGATCGGCTGCGACCCGAAGGCCGACTCCACCATCAACCTGCTCGGCGGCGACCCGGTGATCCCCGTCATGAATTTCCTTCGCGAACACGACCGCGAACCGGAACGCATCGAGGAGATCGCGAAGACCGGATTCGGCGGCGTGCTGTGCATCGAGACCGGGGGCCCGACCCCCGGACTCGGCTGCGCCGGACGCGGCATCATCACCACGTTCAGCCTGCTTGCAGACCTGCGGCTTTTCGAACAGCATAAGCCCGACGTGGTGCTGTACGACGTGCTGGGCGACGTGGTGTGCGGCGGGTTCGCAGCCCCGATCCGCGAGGGATACGCCTCGCAGGTCCTGATCGTGACCTCCGGCGAGAAGATGGCGCTCTACGCGGCGAACAACATCAACGCCGCCGTGCACAATTTCGAGGACCGCGGCTATGCGACCGTCCGCGGCATCGTACTGAACCGCCGGAACGTCGACCGCGAGGAGGAGAAAGTCCGCGCGTTCGCCGATGCGAACGGACTGCCGATCGTGGCGGACATCCCGCGCAGCGACGACATCATCCGTTACGAGGACATGGGAAAGACCGTCGTCGAAGGCGATCCCGAACTCGACGTCAGCGGACGGTTCCTCGCGCTCGCGAAACTTCTTCTCGAGGAGGAGCGGACCGCATGAACCGGGCGTATTCCATCACGGCAGCCGAGCTCGCGGCACGCGGCAGGGAAGGCATCCCGCCCGAACTGCTGTCATCTGCGCACCTCATCTACAGCTCCCCCGCCACGCTGGCGTTCAACTCCCCCGGCGCGCAGGGGTTCGGCGTGAAGCGCGCCGGGCTCGCCGTGCCAGGTTCCGTCATGCTCCTGGTTGCGCCCGCCTGCTGCGGACGCAACACTGCGGCGCTCGGCTGCGAGGCGTCCCTCGCCGAACGTTTCTTCTACCTCATGCAGGACGACACGGACATCGTGACCGGGCGCCATCTGGCGCGCATTCCGGAGGCGGTGAAGGAAGTCTGCGATTCCTGCGCGGAGCGTCCGTCCGCCGTCATGATCTGCATCACATGCGTGGACGCCCTGCTCGGCACGGACATGGAACGCGTCTGCCGGAAGGCTTCCGAGTACGCGGGCGTACCGGTCGTGCCGTGCTACATGTACGCGCTGACCCGCGAAGGCCGCCTGCCGCCGATGGTCTCGGTGCGCCGTTCGGTCTACTCCCTGCTCCAGCCGCGCGAAAAGGTCGCCTCCTCGGTCAACATCCTCGGGTTCTTCTCGCCTCTGCGCGACGACTCCGAGCTCTACACGCTCCTGCGGTCCGCCGGGATCCGCACGATCCGCGAGATCTCCCGCTGCGCCGACTACGCGGAATACCAGGCGATGGCGGAGGCGAATTTCAATCTCGTGCTCAACCAGGAGGCCCGCCACGCCGCCGCCGACCTGCAGAAACGCCTCGGCATCCCGTCCGTCGAGCTCGCCCGACTTTACCAGACGGACAAGATCGCGAACCAGTACAGGCTTCTCGGGCAGGCCGTCGGCGCGGAGTTCGACGATGCCCCGTTCCGCGAATGCGCCGAAAAAACGATTTCCGATTTCCGCGACAGGTTCGGGCATCGCACGTTCGCCGTGGGCGAATGGCTGAACGCCGACCCGTTCGAGCTTTCCTTATCCCTGATCCGCAACGGGTTTGCCGTCTCCGAGATCTACGGCACAGTCGGCGGTTCCAATTTCGTCTACGTCAGGAAGATCGCCGCGCTCAGCCCCGGCACGAAGATCTACTCCAACCTCTCCCCGTCCATGATGTTCTACGACGGATCGGATTCCCCGTGCGACACGGTCATCGGACGCGACGCGATGTACTACCATCCCGGACTGCCCGGCGTGCCGTGGAACGAGGAACGCCAGCCCTTCGGCTATGCCGGAGTCGCCGCGCTCTTCGGCGTGCTCGGAAAAGCCCTGTCGGAAAAGAAGGAGTCCGCACGATGAAGAGCCTCCTGAAGCATCTCTCGCCCTTTGCGCCCGACCAGTCCGGCGCGGTCTCCGCGCTTTTCGATTTCGGCGGGCTCATCGTGATCTGCGACGCCGGAGGCTGCACCGGAAACATCTGCGGATTCGACGAACCGCGCTGGTTCATCCGCAGGAGCGCAGTCTTCAGCGCCGGGCTCCGCGACATGGACGCCATCCTCGGCCGCGACGACAAGCTCGTCTCCAAGCTCCAGTCCGCCATGGACGGCTCCGGCCTGAAATTCTCCGCCATCATCGGCACCCCCGTCCCCGCGATCATCGCGACCGATTTCAAGGCGCTGAAACGCATGGCGGAAAAACGCACCGGACTGCCCGCGATCACGGTCCCGACGACTGGGACGCGCCACTACGACCGGGGCGCGTCCGACGCCTGGCTGGAACTTTTCAAAACCTTTGCGACGGAACGGCATGCGATCGTCCCCGGCACGGTCGGCATCCTCGGCGCTTCGCCACTGGACTTCCCGTCGCTCGACGCCGGCGAACTGCTGTCCGCCGCGCTCGTCGCGGAGGGCTGGAAGTCCGTGCGCTGCTACGGCATGGGCGCGGGACTCGACGACGTGCGGACCGCTTCCGCCGTCGCGAAGAACCTCGTCGTTTCGCCCGCCGGACTCGCCGCCGCGAAGTATCTGCTGGCAACGTTCGGCACGCCGTACGAAGTGCGCTGTCCGTGGCTGCCGCCACAGATGCTCGACGCCCTCCCCTCGCTCGCCGGGAAAAAGACGCTCGTCATCCACCAGCAGTTTGCCGCGAACGCCGTCCGCGACGCGGTCCTGAATCTGGATGCGAGCTCGCAAATCACGGTCGCCTCCTGGTTCATGATGGAGCCGGACTATATGCGCGAAAACGATTTCCATATCGAAAGCGAAGAGGCGTTTATCGAAGCGGTCGCAAACGGCGGCTACGACGCGGTCGTCTGCGACAGCCGTCTGCGGACCGTCCTGCCCCGCACGCAGGCCTTCCACATCATCGACTTCCCGCATTTCGCCGTCTCCGGGCGGCTGTTCGACGAGGTGAAATAAGATGAAAAACGCAGGCGTTTCCACCACGGTTTACCGCATCTACGGCGTCGTCCAGGGCGTCGGATTCCGGCCGTTCGTCAGCCGGATCGCCGTCCGCGCCGGGCTGACCGGCAGCGTCGCGAACAAGGGGTCGTATGTGGAGGTCCACGCCCAGGGCGGCGAGGAAGCATTGAAGGCGTTCCGCCTCGCGCTCGAACACGAAGCCCCGCCGCGTTCCGCGATCCTGAAGATTGATTCGCGCGTCCGCACGGAACCCGCCTGTCCGACGTTCGAGATCATCGAGAGCGAACACGAGACCGGGGATATCTTCGTCTCGCCGGACATCGCCACGTGCGACCTTTGTAAACAGGAGCTGTTCGACCCGGCGAACCGCCGGTATCTGCACCCCTTCATCAACTGCACCGCCTGCGGCCCGCGCCTGACCATCCTCGACGCCATGCCGTACGACCGCGAACGCACCAGCATGGGATATTTCCCGATGTGTCCGCAGTGCGAGACCGAGTACACTTCTCCCGAATCCCGCCGCTACGACGCCCAGCCGGTCTGCTGCCACGACTGCGGCCCGGAGGTCTATCTCATCGGACGGCCCGAACGCAACGAGAAAGCGATCTCCGCCGCCCGCCGCGCCATCCTCGACGGGAAGATCGTGGCGATCAAGGGCATCGGGGGATTCCATCTGTGCTGCAACGCCTTCGACGCCGGCGCCGTGGCGCGTCTGCGCGAACTCAAGCACCGCCCGATGAAGCCCTTCGCCGTGATGATGCGCTCGCTCGAGGCCGTCCGGCGCGAATGCGAAGTCCTGCCCGGCCAGGAGGAGATCCTGGACGGTCACCAGAAACCGATCATCCTGCTGAAAAAACGCAGGGAAAGCACGCTCCCGGACGTCCTCGCGCCCGGCAACCCGACCCTCGGCGTGATGCTGCCGTACGCGCCCGTCCAGATGCTGATCTTCCGGTACGACGACGATCTGGCCATGCCGGACTGCCTCGTCATGACCAGCGGCAACGTCTCCGGCGCACCCATCTGCCGCAGCGACGAGGATGCGCTCGCAGAGATCGCCGGATTCTGCGACGTGATTCTGTCCCATAACCGCCGCATCCGCCTCCGCGCGGACGATTCCGTCATGGATTACCTGGAGGGGCGCCCGTACATGATCCGCCGCTCGCGCGGCTATGCGCCCCTGCCGTTCTTCGTCTCCGGCGAGTTCCGCGGGCAGGTGCTCGGCATCGGCGGCGAACTCAAGAACACGTTCTGCCTCGCGAACGGCGGCCTCTTCTATCCGTCGCCCTACATCGGCGACATGGAGGACCTCCGCACCGTGCGCGCCTTGCGGGAATCGGTCGCGCGCATGTCCGAACTGCTCGAAATGAAGCCGCGGATCGTCTGCTGCGACCTGCATCCGAAATACAATTCGTCCGCCGTCGCGGGCGAGCTCGGCATCCCCGTCATGAAGATCCAGCACCACTACGCCCACGTGCTCTCCTGCATGGTCGAAAACGACTGCATGGACGAGGTCATCGGCGTGTCGTTCGACGGCACCGGATACGGCACGGACGGCACGATCTGGGGCGGGGAATTCCTGCTTGCGAAACCCGACGGATTCACCCGTGCCGGATCCATCCGCCCGTTCCTGCAGGCCGGCGGCGACGCCTCCGCACGCGAAGGCTGGCGCATTGCAGTCTCGATGCTCGCGGGACTTTTCCCGGACGAGGGAGAGCGCATCGCCGCCGCGCTCGACCTCTGCGCGCCGGGTGTCTACAAGTTCCAGAAGACCATGCTGGAACGGAACCTGAACTGCGTGGTCTCGACCAGCGCGGGCCGCCTCTTCGACGCCGTGAGCGCGATCCTCGGCGTCCGCAAATCCTCCACGTTCGAGGGCGAGGCCTCCACCGCGCAGCAGTTTGCCGCGGAAGCCTGGCTGGAGACGCATCCCGGACAGCCGGAAACGCCCCTGCCCGGCCCCGCCTTCACGCGGGACGCATCGGGCGCGCTCGTTCTGGCGACCGACCAACTCGTGAAGGCGATCGTCCGTGCGCGGCTCGACGGCGCGGATCCCGGCATGCTCGCGGCCCGGTTCCATGCGGCGCTGGCGGATATGATCGCGAAGACCTGCGAGGCGATCCGCGCGGACTCCGGTTTGAACACCTGTGCGCTGACTGGCGGCGTGTTCCAGAACCGCCTGCTGACGGTCCGCTGCGCCGCGCTTCTGCGTGCGGCCGGGTTCCGCGTCCTGCTCCACAGCATGATCCCGCCCAACGACGGCGGGATCGGCGCGGGACAGGCGCTCGCGGCCATGTATTACCTGAACCACCCTGAAAATCATTCAGCTGTCTTGGCATAAAGGATTCCGCTATGAAAAAGCATACAAAAAACACGCTTATCGCAATCCTGATACTCCTTTTTAATCCGATCACACTGTATCTTGCTTTTTTTACCTACGGGGAAAGCGTGAAAGCTTGTAAATATCCGGACGATTTCGAGATCTTTTACCGGATTCTGAATCCGCTGAAGGAGAAATATGAACTCGCCGAGGCCGACTGCGGATACAGCTTAAATCACATCATGTGGATCAAAATCACGGCGAAGGACCCGCAAAAGGTGTTCGACATCGCAAAGGACATTTATGAGATCAAACAGAATTCCGAATATCTTGTGAAAGATTCGTTCGAGGTCGAGATCACGAGCGGCGATCCGGGTGTGAAGATGAAATACAGGATCGCGGGCGAGTCCGGATACCGGGGATACCGCAAATGGCAAGACGGGATTCTGGAGGATGTGAAACGGCTCGAAGAGGAGTACCGCGTGAAAACAAAGGAAAAAGAGCTTGGCACGACACAGATTCCCCAATAAAACGATCATTCTTTTTAACAATATCTGCAACCTTTTTGCATTCAACCATATAAAAACCAGAGAAGGAGAAGGCTTATGTGTGTAGGTCTTTCTGCAAGAGTAGTCAGCATTGAGGACGGGACCGCCCTCATCGACGCATCCGGCGCCAGGCGCAAGGTGTCGGCCGACCTGATCGACGACCTGGAGCCCGGCGATTACGTCATGGTCCACGCCGGCGTCGCCATCGCGAAGATCACCGACACCGACGCGGGCGAAACCCGCAAGATCATGGAGTCCCTCGATGGAATCGGCTAAAGAGATCATCGAATCCTACCGCGGGCGCAAGCTCCGCATCATGGAGGTCTGCGGCACCCACACCCACGAGATCTTCCGCCTGGGCATCCGCCGCATCCTGCCGCCGCAGATCGAACTGATCTCCGGCCCCGGCTGCCCCGTGTGCGTCACGCCCGCCGGGTTCATCGATGAGGCCGTGATGCTCGCGCTCGAACACGGCGCGGTCATCTGCACGTTCGGCGACCTGATCCGCGTGCCCGGCTCGGAAATGAGCCTCGCGGGGGCGCGTCCCAAAGGGGCTGTGGTGAAGACCGTCTACTCCCCGCTGGACGCGGTCGATTTCGCGCGGGAGAACCCGGACAAACAGGTCGTGTTCCTGGCGGTCGGGTTCGAGACGACCGTCCCGGCGGCGTGCCTGGCTGTGAAGAAGGCCGCCGAGGAAGGGCTCTCGAACTTCTCGATCCTCGGCGCGAACAAGACCATGCCGAACGCGTACAAGGCGCTGAAGGGCAGCGCGGATGCGTTTCTCTATCCCGGCCATGTGAACGCCATCACGGGCACCGCCGTCTGCGAAGACCTCGTGAAGCTCGGCGTGTCCGGCGTCGTCGCGGGATTCACCGCCGACGAGATCCTCACCGCGCTGGCGGTCATCGTCCGGCTCTCCGCCTCCGGCGAACCGTTCTTCCGCAACTGCTATCCGCGCGTGGTGCGGCCGGAGGGCTCGCCCGCCGCGCTGAAGCTGATGGACGCGGTCATGGAGCCGTGCGACACGGAGTGGCGCGGGCTCGGCGTGATCCCGATGTCCGGCTTGCGGCTCCGTCCGGCGTTCGCCGAATACGACGCGCGCCTGAAATTCGACCTGCCGCCCGTCGCGGGCCGGAGCAATCCCGCCTGCCGCTGCGGCGAGGTGCTTCAGGGGAAATGCAAATCCACCGACTGCAAACTTTTCGGGACCGTATGCACCCCGCTCCACCCGGTCGGGGCATGCATGGTTTCCAACGAAGGGGCGTGTTCCGCCTACTACCAATATGGAGATGTTCTGAATGGATAACAACGAATTCGTCACACTCGCCCACGGCGCGGGCGGACGGCAGACCGCCGAGCTCATCGAACGCGTTTTCAAGGCGCATTTTTCCAACCCGGACTTCACCGGCGACGATGCCGCGGTCCTGCCCGTGGACGCCGGGAAGATCGCATTCACCACCGACGGCTTCATCGTGTCGCCGTTCGAGTTCCCCGGCGGCAACATCGGCAAGCTCAGCATCTGCGGCACGGTCAACGACCTCGCGTGCATGGGCGCGAAACCTCTTTACCTCTCCTGCGCGTTCGTGATCGAGGAGGGGTTCCCGCTCGCCAAGCTCGAGGAGATCGCCGCCGCCATGAAGAAGACCGCCGACGAGGCCGGAGTCCGCATCGTGGCGGGCGACACCAAGGTCGCGGGCAAGGGCCAGGTCGACCACGTCTTCATCACCACGACCGGCGTCGGCCGGCTCACCGAGGGCGTCCGCACGTCCGGCGCGTTCGCGAAACCCGGCGACGCCGTGATCGTGACCGGCGACATCGGCCGTCACGGCTGCACGATCCTGCTCGCGCGCAACGAATTCGAGATCGACGCCGACGTCACCAGCGACTGCGCCCCGCTCTGGGGCACGGTAAAGAGCATGCTCGACGTCTCGCACGACATCCATGTGATCCGCGACGCCACGCGCGGCGGTGTCGGCACCGTCCTGTACGAGATCGCCGACCAGAGCAAGGTCGGAATCCGCATCAATGCCGCCGACGTCCCCGTCGCCCCAGAAGTGCGCGGCGTCTGCGGCATGCTCGGGCTGGAACCGCTCTACCTCGCATGCGAGGGGCGTCTCGTCGTCTTCGCTCCGAAATCCGAGGCGCAGGCCGTCCTCGACGCGCTCCGCAAGGGCCCCTACTCCGCCAACGCCGCGATCATCGGCGAAGTCATCGCCGACCACCCCGGCAAGGTCGTCATGACCACCGAAATCGGCGCGCAGTCGCTCCTGCCCCAGCCCGGCGGCGAGCTTCTCCCGCGCATCTGTTAGACCGCAAGCGGTCCTGATACTGTGTCCGGCTTCGCTCGGACACACCGCAAGCGGTCCTGATACTGTGTCCGGCTTCGCTCGGACACGAAAAAAACAACATACCTCCCCGTCGGAGATGCCGAGTCTCCGGCGGTTTTTTTGTAAGATTTGACATCCGCCTAACTGCCACGGAAACATTCCGGAAGACAGGAAAAAATACATACCGGACACCGAAAAGACGTATGCACCCGGGCAAAAGATGTAGTTTTTAATATTTTATCGCCGTTTTTTCCTTGTTTTGCGTTTGACATTGCTGAGATTACATGTATTTTATGTTAGAACATGCAAACCGAACGGGACACGCCCGGCGTCAGCACGCCGGACGCCCCGGAGCAACACACAAACACTCATGAACTTTTGTTATGTTTGAACTGCCAAAAAAATTCGACCGGGAATACAGCGGCATCTTCCGCACCATCGGACGCGACGTCTTTTCCACCGGTATCCTCAAGAAAGAAAACGTCTCCATCGACTGGCAGGGCGGCACGTTCCCGCTCTTCTCCGTCTCGGTCGTGCTCCGCGGGCGCGGCACCTACGTCGACGAGGACGGCACGGAATACCCCCTGATGCCGGGCAAGCTCTTCTTCCGCATCCCGAGGCGGAAACACGCCACCTACATCGAGGAGAACAGCCACTGGCTGGAGTTCTACATGTCCTGCCATTTCATGAGCGACGACGTGGCGGATTACGGCGGCCTCCAGCCGCACGACCACATGGAGCTGGACGAGAAGCGCGAGGGCTACCTGAAGCTGAAGAACATGCCCGGGCAGGACGACAAATGGATCGGCGCCATGTGCAAGCACATCTTCTGCGTGAACATGCAGACGCCCGTGCGCGACATCGACTTCTCGCTCGCGCTCCTCAACGAGTGTTTCGACTTCATCTCCTTCATGAACAACGAGACGAACCAGTCGAAGATCCCGCTCGAGATGTTCGCCCTGATCACGAAGCTCCTGAAGAGCCGCCGCGAGGATTTCTCCGACCGCATCACCTCCGAGATCAAGAAGATCATCCTCGAAAACCTCACGGACAACCGTTCCCTGCCCGAACTGCTGAAGGACCTCCCGCTCAGCTATCCGTCCCTGCGCCAGCATTTCATGCGCGTGATGGGGCACAACATCGGCGAATACCAGATCCAGTGCCGCATGGAGGAGGCCGTGAACATGCTCATGCGCGGCGTGAGCGTGAAGGAAACGGCGTTCAACCTGGGCTACAAGGACCAGTTCTTCTTCTCCAAGCAGTTCCACCAGAAGCTCGGCTACCCGCCCAGCGCCATCAACCCGCTGAACCCGCGCGGCGTCAAACGGTACCAGCCGAAGACCCCTGCGGAACCGGAACCCGTTCCGGCGAAGAGCGTTCCGGCGAAACAGGCCGCCGCCCGCACCGCAACGAAAGCGCAGGTCCCGCCGCTGCCGCCGCCGAAGGTCAGGAAGAACGCTTCTTCGACGAAGAAGTCCCTCGCGAAATCCGGCAAATAAGACGCCATCCGTGCGGCTCTCCACGAACCGCATTTTTTCCGCAGATCAGACATTCAATACTCCACAGGACTGCCCCCATGTCAGAAGAAATGAGCCCCGTTGCGCCGGATGCAGCTCCACAGCTGACCGCCGAACTCGAATTCCTCCCGTTCTTCAATCTCGCGTTCCAGCAGAACAACATCCCCGCGGTGCAGGAACTGAAGCTGTCCAACCGGTCGGACCGGCCGCTGGCAGGACTGGTATGCACGTTCAGCTCGTCCCCGGAGATGATCCAGCCAAAGACGATCCACGCGGAGGAGATTGCGCCGGGCGAGACGCTGGCGATGCATGGCCTCGGGATCGAACTCAATTTCGATTTTCTGACGGCGCTTTCCGAGGCGGTCAGGGGAAAACTGAAATTGGACGTCTTCCGGAACGGGCAGGCTTTGTGCAGCCGGGAATACGGCATCACGGCATTCGCCGCCGACCAGTGGACCGGGCGGGATGTCATGCCGGAACTCCTCGCGGCATTCGTCACGCCGAACCTGGACGTGATCTCCGAGCTTCAGGCGCGAACGTCCGAAGAACTCCGCAAGGCGACCGGCGACGCCTCCATTGACGGCTACCATTCCGGCAAACGCGAACGCGTGTATGAAATCTGCGCAGCGATTTACCGCGCGGTCTATTCGTGGGGCATCCATTACTCGCTGCCGCCGTCTTCGATCGGGACGCCCGGGCAACGCATCCGCTTCGCCGACAACATCTTCCAGTATAAGCTCGGGACCTGCCTCGACACGACCGTGCTGTTCGCATCCGTCATGGAACAATGCGGCCTGCATCCGGTCATCATGCTCCAGACGGGGCACGCCTATATCGGCTGCCATTTGGTCGACCGGTATTTCCCGGACATCCCGATGGACGACCTGCAGGCAATCCGCAAACTCGTCGACCTGGACGAATTCCTGGTACTGGAAACGACTGCCGTGTGTTCGGGCGACAATGCCACGTTTTCCAAGGCGGAAGCGATTGCGCGCACAAGCCATCTGAACATCGACGAGGATTTCCACTGCGCCATCGACATCTGCCGCGCCCGCCGCAGCGGGATACGCCCCCTGCCCCTGAAACGCAGCGTCAACGGACTGGAGCTCGCACCCGTCGAAAACGATGTGGATAAACTCGGCCCGGAGGAAATGCGGACACTTCAGGAGCAAGTGGACCTCTCCTCGCTGGAAAACGGCGGGACGCAGTCCGGGCGGGTGCGCCACTGGACGCAGAAACTGCTGGACCTTTCGCTGCGGAACCGTCTGCTGAACGTGCGCGACACGAAACAGATCATCCCGATCGCATGCACCGACATAACAGTGCTGGAGGACAAACTCGCCGCGGACGAGAACATCGCGCTCAACACGCTTTCCAATCTCCTGAACGAAAAAGACATCCATGACCTGGCGATGCTCCGCAACAGCGAAGTGAAGACAGAGATCAAGGCCCTGCTCGACTCCGAGCTGAACCAGCACCGCCTGTGGAGCATCCTGCCTCCGCCGGAACTCAACAAACGCATCCTCGCGGTCTACCGTCAGAGCAAATCGGACCTGGAGGAAGGCGGCGTCAACACGCTTTTCCTCGCGATCGGATTCCTGGAGTGGAAGCAGACCGAACGGGACGCGAAATCCTATCTGGCGCCCATTCTGCTGGTCCCGATCCAGATCCGGCGCAAGTCCGTCGCAGAGGGGTTCCGCATTTCCCGCCTGGACGAGGACACCATGATCAACGAAACGCTGCTGGAGCTCCTCCGCAGCCAGTTCCGCCTGACGGTCCCCGGCCTCGACCCGCTCCCGGCCGACGAGTCCGGCGTGGACGTGGCGCGCGTGATGCAGATCTTCCGCCAGACGCTCAAGGACATGAAGGGTTGGGAGGTCCGCGAGGAAGCCCGCATCGGGCTCTTCTCGTTCAGCAAGTTCATCATGTGGAACGATTTGACGGCACGGCAGGACGATCTCCGCAAAAATGCGCTCGTCAGCCACCTGATCGAAGGCGGCGGACTCTTCGACGACGGGATCGAAGTTTTCCCGCCGGAGGAGATCGCGCAGCATCTGGACCTGAAAAACCTCTGCTGCCCCTTGAGCGCGGACTCTTCTCAACTGGCCGCCGTCATCTACTCCGGCAGGGGAAAGAGCTTCGTGCTGCACGGCCCGCCCGGCACCGGCAAATCCCAGACCATCACGAACATCATCGCATACAACCTGGCGCTCGGACGCCGCGTGCTCTTCGTCTCCGAGAAGAAAGCCGCGCTCGACGTAGTCCATAACCGCCTCACGAAGATCGGCCTGAAGCCGTTCTGCCTGGAGCTTCACTCCAACAAGGCAGGCAAGACCGAGGTGCTGAAACAGTTCGCCGAGGCGCTTCAAATCCCGGAAACCGCCTCGCCCGCCGAGTGGGACGACGTCGTCGCGTCCATGGAACAGACCCGCGAAGAGCTCAACCGCTATGTCCGCGAGCTTCACAACGTATATCCGAACGGGCTTTCCGCCTACGACTGTTTCTCGCGGACGCTCCCGCTGGCGGAGCAGCCCGATCCCGAACTCGCACCGGAGATCGACTTTCTGACGCAGACGCGCGAGGCCCGGGAGACCCTGGAACGCCTCGTCGCCGACCTCGCGATCGCGTTCCGGGGCACGTCGACCGATGCGCTGGACGCCACGCGCATCCTGGATCCCGTCCCGTGGTCGCCCGTACAGGAAAACAATCTTCTGAAATCCGCCCGCGTGCTCGCATCCGCCGCGGGAACGTTGAAGGACGCATTCGCCGCGGTCGCACCGCTTCTTTCCATGCCCCCGCACTCCGCGAACATCCCCGCCATCCGCAAGACCGCCGAACTCGCCGCACTGTTCCCGGCTGTCCGGGACATCCCGGCGAACCTTGTCTGCGCGCAGTTCCCGTCGCATGCGGAGTTCCTGAAGGCGTATCTCGCGGACGACCGCCGCCGCGCCGAACTGGAAAGCAGGCTGAAGCCGTACCGACTGGACGTCTTCCCCCAGTACGATTTCCCCGGCATCGCCGCCCGGATCGCCGAACACGAAAAGGCGTTCTTCCTCGTGCGGTTCTTCAAGAACAATGCCCTGCTGAAGGAACTGGCGGGCCTGAAAAAGGGCGGCGGATCGAAGCTGACCATGTCCGAACTGAAGACGCTGCTCCCGGACGCGGAAGAATACAACGTTCTGCGGAGCAAACTCGAATCCGGCCGCGGCCGGGCGGAAGAGCTGCTCGGCGCATACCGGAACGCCGGTTCGCCGGACCGGAATGCCGTGGAAGCCATGCTGTCGGACGCGGAAAAAGTCATGGCAATCGCATCGGAATTCGCCGGGGAAGAGTTGTTTGAAACGCTCCGCAAGTTGCTCCCGGACGCGAAACGGAATTTTGCCGAGTACCTTCCTTCGATTCAGAAACTCCGGGACGCCGAGGAAGGATTCACGGCGGCGCTGGACGGCTTCGCCGCACATTCCTCCGCCGCGGCCGAGATGGACAATCTTGACACGCTTCGCGATTCCGTGCAGGCGGTCATCGTTCACGCCTCCGAACTGCGCCCCGCGCTCCGGTATCTCGTCCTCGCGAAGGAGGCGCGGGAACGCGGCCTCGCGAAGCTCGCCGGCGCACTCGAAAAAGGCTCGCTGGAACCGTCCGGATTCGCGGAATTCTGCGGCGACGTCTTCGCCTCGGCCATGCTCAACCGGATCCTGGCCGCATCTCCGGTCCTCAGCCAGTTCGACGGCGCCACGCACGACGACCGCATCCGCAAGTTCTCCGCGCTCGACGATGAATATACGGCGCTGGCGCGCAGGATCGTCTTCGCAAAACTCGCCGCATCCCTCCCGCGACGGCGTTCCGGCCCCTGCCCCGAAGGCACCGAGCTCGGATTGCTGAAACGCGAATGCGAAAAACGCGCCCGGCAGAAACCCGTCCGCCAGCTCCTGGAACAGATCCCGACGCTGGCGCCGATCCTCAAGCCGTGCTTCCTGATGAGCCCGCTCTCCGTGGCACAGTACCTGCCGCCCGACACCGCGCCGTTCGACCTGATCGTGTTCGACGAAGCCTCCCAGATACCGGTCTGGGACGCCATCGGCGTGATCGCACGCGGCAAGCAGCTGATCGTGGTCGGCGACCCGAAACAGATGCCCCCGACCAACTTCTTCCAGAAACAGGACGCGGACGGCGCGGACGACGAAACGGAAGACGTCGCCGACCTGGAAAGCATCCTGGACGAGTGCATCGCCGCCGGAGTCCATTCGGCATATCTGAACTGGCACTACCGCAGCCGCCACGAATCCCTGATCGCATTCAGCAACCATTACTACTACGGGGACAAACTCTTTACGTTCCCCGCCGCGACCACGTCCGACCGGCTCGGCGTCCGCTTCGAGTTCGTCCCGGACGGCGTCTACGACCGCAAATCCACCCGTACCAACCGCAAGGAGGCGGAGGCCGTTGTGAAGTATGTATTCGACCGGCTGGCGCGCTCGGACAGGAAACGCTCCATCGGCATCGTGACATTCAGCCAGGCGCAGAAGGACCTGATCGAAGACCTGCTGGAGGACGAACGCAGGAGGCATCCCGGGCTGGAACCGTATTTCAGCGACAGGAACCCGGAGCCGCCGTTCGTGAAGAACCTCGAGAACGTGCAGGGCGACGAACGCGACGTGATCCTCTTCTCCATCGGCTACGCTCCGGACGCCGAGGGCAGGTTCGCCATGAACTTCGGACCTCTGAACCGCCAGGGCGGCGAACGCCGCCTGAACGTGGCGATCACGCGCGCCAAGGAACAGGTCGTGGTCTTCTCCAGCATCCATGCGAACCAGATCGACCTCTCGCGCACCGGAGCCGTCGGCGCGGCGCACCTCAAGTTCTTCCTCGACTACGCGGAAAAAGGCATCCGCATCCAGCATGGCAACACCGCCGGCGCGGCCGGGACCGGGCTCGCGGACGTCATCGCGGGAGTTCTGGCGGACAGCGGCTATCCGGTGGAACGCAGCTTCGGCAGTTCCGAGTACAAGATCGACCTCGCCGTCCGCAATCCCGACAAACCGGAGGATTTCCTGCTCGCCATCGAATGCGACGGCTCCTCCTATGCCGCCCAGCGCACCACGCGCGACCGCGAACACCTCCGCCCGTCCGTCCTGCAATCGCTCGGCTGGCACACCTGCCGCGCATGGAGCGTGGACTGGGCGTTCGCACGCAAGCATGCGGAGCAATGCCTCGTCCGGTATCTCGACGAGCTGAAAAATGCCCCGGCGGCAACCGAACCGGAACCGACCCCCGAGCCACCCGCGGAAAACGCCGAAGCGGTCCGTCCGGATGCCAATGACCCCGCTGCACAGGAAGAAGCGCCCCCCGCGCCATCACCGTCCGTTTCGCAGTTCCGGAAAGAATACCGGGTCTGGCGGCCCTCCGGCAAACTGAACCCGGATGCGTTCTACGAGCCGGAATCCCGCACGGTGATCCGGCAGCAAATCGAAGAGGTCATTCGTACCGAAGGCCCGGTTTACGAAAGCCTGCTGAAAAAACGCATCGTTAAAGCATGGGGATTCACCCGCGCCGGCGGCAATATCGCCGCAGTTCTGCAGGAATGCCTCCCTCGCGACCTGACGACGACCGCAAACGCCGACGAACCGGTCTGCTGGCCGAAGGATGTCTCCCCCGCCGACTTCCGCGACTACCGAGTCGGCACGGACCGTGGATCCAGACGCGCCATCGACGAGATCCCGCCCGAAGAGCTCGCGAACGCCATGTATGAAATCCTCGTCGACTTCGCATCTTGCGAACGCGACGTCCTCTTCCGCGAAACGATCCGGCTTTTCGGGCTCAACACGCTTACGGCAAAAGCCCGGCAGTATCTCGAATACGCCGTCGCCGTGCTGCGGAATACCGGCCGACTCGATTAATCGAACGCATTACGCGCCCGGCGGGCGTCACACCCGGCCGTTCAAAAGCTGCCGGATCAGGTCCAGCCCCTCCGCGGCGGCCGTCCCCATCGTGTCCGGGCTGACCAGATACCACACGCCCAGCACGTTCAGGACGACGTACAGCCAGAAGATGGCCATGTAGGAGACCTTCTTCCATTTGTGATGGAACCGTCCCTGCGCGTACAATGCCCCCGGCCAGCCGCAGAGCAGTTCCCAGAAATGCAGATAGAACTCCGGGATCCGCCAGTTCTGCTGTTCCGCAAGACGCTTATCCTCCCGGTAGAACAGGATCGTAAGCAGGCTGTTGCACACATACGCCAGCGCGACCCCGGGGACCGGCCGGCCCAGCAGAAGTGAAAGCGTCAGTCCGGGGACGACCGCCAGCGGCCAGAAACATGCCAGCCTGGCGGGAAACGGCAGTTTCCTTCTTGCGGATTCCAAACCTCCGTTCCGGCGGGACCGGGGCGACATTCCCGAGGGCATCCGCCCCTTCCTGTCCGTCATGGCCGCTTCCGCTGTTCCTTTTTCCACTTCTTATAGGCGTCGATCTCCGACTGGAACGAGGATACGACGAGGGCAAACACCGCGGCATCGTCCACGAACCCGGCGATTGGGATGAAGTCCGGGATGATGTCAAGCGGGGAAACAAGATAGGTCACGGCAAACCCGATCGAGGCGATGAGCTTCCACGGCACGGCCTTGTACTCCCCGGCCCGGTAATCCTGAAGCAGGGCCCACAAGACCTTGAAGGTCTCGAATTGATCTCCAAGGGATTTGGATTTCTCCTCCGCGATCGCGCTGTCCTCCTGGACTTTCTCCAGGTCGTCCTCGGTAAAATTCCGGGTCCCGTACTCGAATGTCGAATTGATCCTCTCCTGATCGACTTTGTCCTTTTCGTTCATGATCCGCTCCTCCGGTTGTCTCGTTCTCCTGACGGCGCATTGAAAAAAAAGATGGACTTTTATTAGTATATCCCGTTTCCGCCGGATGTCAAATCAAAAAGGAACGGAATGTCCATTCTTGTGCGTTTTTTTAGGGGGAGCGAAGTCCGGGCGCCTTCGTCATGAGCAGGCGGTCAATCGTCCGCGGGTTGCGGATACTCCAGTTCGCCGAGGTCGAATCCGAGTTCCGCCGCGCGTTTCAGGATGGCGTCGAGCCGGTCTTTCTCCATCGACGGCCGGCGGGCAAGCACCCAGAAGTAGTCGCGGCTTCCCGCGGTAACGACGGCATAACTGTAGTCCGGGGCGAGTTCGATGATGCGATAGTCGGAATAAAACGGCCAGAAAAACGACACGCGCAGTTCGCCGGCCAGGGGCTTCGCGTCCGGGTGCTTGAGTTTCGCCTTGCCCGTGACGGACGTTCTCTCGCCGTCGCGCACGCCGCTGTTCTCGACCCGGATCGTGCCGTCGTCGTTCAATGTGTACTGCGCCTTCACCTCGTTCAGGTCTCGTTCGAAATACTGCGGCAGGCGCACGATCTCGTACCACGTGCCCATGTAGCGGTCCGGGTCGAAATCCCGCACCGCCGCGATGTCCGATGTCGTCGCGCATCCGGTCAATGCCGCCGCGATCGACGAAATGATCCCGCTCATCAGAAAATGCTTCATGGTCTCCCCCCTCTTCGGTTGATGATGGTCCGGCAGAGAGGATCATCCTTCCCCCGCTGCCCTTGCCATAAGATACCATGGAAGTCGGCAAAAAGCAAATGCGGAACGGTCTTTTGTTCCCGAAAAAGTCCCGGAAATGCGGAACGTCCGCCGCATCCCTGCGACGGGACGGGCGGACGGTTTCAATCTATCTTGATTTTTTGGAGGATCACCAGCGGCCGGACGCGCCGCCTCCGCCGAACGAACCGCCTCCGCCGCCCGAATGATGGGAACTGGAATGGCTGGAGTACGAACGGGACGACGAGCGGGACGAGTAGGACGAGCCGGATCCGCCGGAATAGGACGAGACATGGACCGCAGTCGGGTCGACGATGACCAGATGCGGAGCGGACGTCGCAACGATGCGTCCCCAGTATGCCAGAAGGATGGCGATCAGGCAGCCGAAGACGCCGAGCGCCCCCCACATGGAGTCGGACGGATTCAGGATGCGCGGGTCATGTTCCGGTTTCGCATAGGTCAGAGGCGGGTATTCGTTCACCTCCGGCACATAGGCCGTCTTCGGCGCGGCCGGCCGGGCGGGCGTCACGGCCACGCTTTCCGGGCGAACGCCTGTGACATAGAATTCGATGCCCTGCACGACCTTGATCGCCGCTTCTGCGTACTGTTCGGCGCGGAGTTCCGGCACGATCTCGCGGAGCAGGTCGCCGGCACGGGCATCGCTGACGGGCCCTTCCCAGCCATAGCCGATCTCGAGGCGGGACCGGTGGTCGTTGATGGCGAGCACCAGCAGCGCGCCGTTGTCCTCGCCCTTCTTGCCGACCTTGTATTTCATGGCGGCGTCGAGTCCGAAATCCTCAATGGAAGTCAGCCCGATGGTCGGGACCGTCAGAACCATCATCTCGCCGCCGGTCTGCGCCTCGAGGTGACGGATGGCAGCCGCGAGCTTCGCCGCACCGTCCTCGCCGAACACCTCGGCATTGTCGACGATCCGCCAGTCGTCGAGCGGCGCGGGCGGGATCAGACTGTTTTCGGCGCGCGGGACATCCTTCTCCACCGGCTCCGACAGCGTCGAAGACACGAATCCGATGCCATAGAGGATGGCGATAACGGCGGCGGCGATCCGCAGGTACTTGTTGCGCAGGATGCCTTTGCCGTCGAATTCATTGGTATCCGTAAGCTTAAGCTTCTTGTTGTTTGCACGCTGTTTCTTGAATTTTTCCAGCACGGACGGACCATCTTCCAAGTCTTTTTTGCGCCGGCTCTTTCCACTTTTCAGGGAGAGGAACGCGACAACGCCGCAGATCGCCAGGAAGACGAGCGCATAGTGCATCGCGGAGCCCTCCCCGCCGCGGCTCGTGACGGACGAATACAGGATGCCCGCCGAATTCCCCTTTCCCTTGTTCTTCTCGGCATACGCCCGCATCCCGACGGATTCCTCGTCGTCGAAATCCTCGTCGAATTCTTCATCGAGCGCGGCGCCTGCCGCCTTCTCCTCCGCCTCGATCTGCTTTTCGATCTCCTCATCGGTCATGTTGGCGGGATTTTTGGCCGGAGACGTGCCCGCCTGCTGCGCCGCCTGCGATGCGGCAGTGTCCGTCGCGGCCGGGGCATTCGCCGCCGTCTGCAGGGAATACTTCAGGCGTTCCAGCAATGCGATCGCACAGGCGCCGCGTTCCTGACTCTTGTATTTCGCGGCTTCCTTCCCGACCGCCTGAACATCCCAGTCCGCCAGACGCCATCCGCTGCCAATCAGGCCGAACCGGATCGACGTGCCGCGGACGTCCTGCACCAGCAGCACGCCCTTCCCCGGCGCCCAGTCCGCCGCGATCTGGTCGAAGACCGCCACCGGATCGGCGAACCGCATATCCGGGAACATCAGGGCCACGCTGCAGGACGCCATCTTTGCGATCTCTCCGGCGAGGGACTCGAGCTTCGTCCGGTCGTCCTCCAGCAGAACGCCTTCCGGGTCATAGACCGTAACGCCTCCCTCCGGCGTCTCGAAAACGGTCGCAACCTCACCGACGGAATGGTAATACCCCGTCGCGAGCGAACCGGCGAAAAACAGGAAGATGACGAAGATCCAGATACACCCGAGACGCGGCAGACGCGCCTCCGGCTTCGGCGGGGAGTCCAGAAGCGTCTGGTATTTCTCGACTGGATCTGTCGGTGCGGGGGCGGAAACGGGGGATGATTTCTGTGCCATGGTATCTTTGCGTGGTTGGGGATGTGTTTATGATAAAGGAAGCCTATGCGCTCCGGCAGCCGGAATCAGAAAAAAGAGACCGTCCGCCGTGCTTATCTAAATATTATCTAAATATAGTCCCGCTCGCGCGGAAAACAAGCAGGAAACGCAAAAAATACCGTTATTTTTTGCGCGGGGAACGGATTGGTTTGATCCGTCTTTCTTCTCCAGCGGAAAAACTGCTGCATGACAATCAAAACGACAGACAAAAGGGGGTTGTCATTTTCTTCCGGAATATCCCGGCTTACCTCGTGCGGCCGGCGTTTGCCATGTAGACGCCGAGGACGATCAGGACCGCGCCGACGATCTGCACGGGCGTGAGCGGTTCCCGAAGCATCAGCGTGCCGGTCAGGACGGACACCAGCGTCGCCACGCCGATGAAGGATGCCGCCCGGTTCACGCCGAGCTTTTCGATGGCGGCGTTCGAGAGCCAGAACGCGAAGACGGAGCAGCCGATCCCCAGGTACAGTACGGCGATCAGGAACGGCCGGTCGCGGAACGGCAGGGCGACGAGCGTCCCGACGTTTCCGTCATGGAGGGCTTCGATCAGCGCCAGAGCCGTGAACAGCGCGGCGCCGGAAATCTGCATGGCATACGCGAGTTCCGCGCTCGTGTAGGCGGATGCCTTCTCGACGCAGATGAAATACAGCGAATAGGACAGCACGGCCACCGACAGGAAGATGTATCCGGGCACGGAGAGGCTGGACGTCATGCCGACGGCCGTGACGCATGTCACCATGCCGACGAGCGTGGTCACGATGCCCGCGACCTGGATCCCGGACGGGCGGTTTTTCAGGAGCACGGCGGAAGCGACCAGGGAGATGACCGGGATGCTCGCGACGAAGATGCCGCATTCCGTGGACGTGGTCCGGCTGATGCCGAGCGTCTCCCCCAGGAAATAAACGCAGGGGCAGAGCAGGATCACCTGAAGGAGCGGCTTCAGCGGCTTGCCCCGGAAACGGACCTTGATGAGTCCGGCGGCGATGCAGACGGTCATCACGGCGGCGGCGATCAGGAACCGCCACCCGAGGATGAAAAAGACGCCCGCCGTGTTCGTCGACTGTTTGGTGAACGCATAGCTCATACCGTGCAGGATCTCCGCACCGGCGGCGCAGACGCATCCTGTGAGCAGGGCTTTTTTCGATAGCTGTTTGACTGACATGGAGAGACTCGGCCGTTTCGGCGTTTTCCCCGTCGAAATACCGACAGGGAATCTTAATAAAATACACCGTCGCGGCAGCTTTTGCAAGTGCGGACAGCACAAAACGGCTTTTTCAGCCTTCCATGATATGAAGTTCGCGGATCTCGCGGTCGCGGATGCCGGACTGCACGGCGAACGCATGCGGCTCCAGATAAACGTCGTCGCAGTCGCTCAGCCCCTGCGCCCGGAGTTCGGACACGATCTGCGCACAGACCGCCTCGATCCGCTCCGCCTTCTTTTCTCCGGGGTCCATTGCAGTCAAAAGGACCGCCAGCTCGTCCGAAAGACCGCCGAGCTTCGGCAGGTTCCGCATCGCCCGGAACACCCATTTGTAGTACGGTGCGAAATGCCGGTTCAGCAGGAACGCCATGGACGCGGCGTTCCGCACGAATTCGTCCAGCGCGAGCGCCGCCGCCCCGGGTTCGCCGTGCCGAAGGCATCGCAGGTAGTTGTACTGCCCGCTCTGCGCCATGAAGACGGCGCGCGCCGCGATCTTCTTCCGCCGCACGTCCTCCGGCATGCCGGTCCGGATCGTCTCCCGGATGCCGGAAAAGACGCCGGTATCGTCGCGGAAGACCGCGCCGTTCACGGCCTCGGCGAACGCATGGTCCGGCGTGTAGAGCCATTGCCGCCAGTTCTCCGGCGCGCCGGGGAATCCCAGATGCCGCCGGTAGAAATCCCCGATCGTCATGACGCCGTCCTCGGCCTCGCCGAACCGGCTGCAGCCCGTCCCGGATGCGCCGCCGTCCGGCGGGAACTCCTTCTTCAGGCGGGCATAGGCGCGCTCCAGGCGGAATCCGAAGGCACGTTCGTCCTCCTCCGTGATCCAGAGCTGGAATCCGATGAAATAGTCATGGTCGCGCGAGATCTCGTCATCGTAGCCGAAACACTCCGAGCCGTGCCCGGCGCGTCCGGCCGCGATCCGCGCCGCATCGCCGCCGAACTCGCGTTCCAGCATCGGCGCTCCGGCTTCCTCGTACCAGCGCCGCGCCGCGTCAATGCCCCGCATAGTATTCATCCGCGCGCCAGTTGAGTTCGTCTTCGAATTCCGGGCGGCCGAGCGGTCCGAACGCCGAAGCGCATTTGCGGCAGGTGTGGGCATAGTAGCCGTCACGGACCGCCGCAGGATCGTCGAAACACCCCGCGGCCAGGTCCAGTTCCGCCGCGATCCGCGGGTCGCCCCGATTCTCCGCCGCATACATCTGCGCCAGATTCACGTGGGTGACTGCCGCATCCATCAGGTTCCCGCACGCTTTCAGCACGTCGAGCGCCTTGCGGTAGTACGCCTCGGCGTACTTCACATCGTGTTTCGCCGCATACGCCGCCGCCATATTGTTGAGCAGTCCGGCGAACCGCCAGTCGTTCGGATCGAGATGTGCGCCGTAGCAGCGGAACGCTTCCTTGTAGTAGATCAGCGATTCGTCGATCTCGCCGAACGCCTGAAGCGCGGTCGCGCCGTTGAGCAGGATAGTCCCCGCGCTGACGCTTCCCGCGATGCCGAGCTTGCCGAGCAGTGTGAATCCTTCGCGCACCGCCTGCATGCCGCGTTCGCGGTCGCCCTGCATCCGGTAATGCCCCATGAGTTCGCTCAGAATGCCGAGTTCGCCTTCGCGGTCGCCGATGCGCCGCGCCTCGTCAAGCCATTTGCGGAGGTGTTCCCCCAGCTCGAACGTCCTTTCCTCGTTGAACAGCCGGTCGCTCTCCTCGATGATCTCCTGCATCGGGATGCGCCGTTGAGGGTTCCGGTGCGGCAGCGCGCCATGTCCGTGGTCGTGTCCGCAGTCGCAGCCGTTTCCGTGCGTATATTCCGCGCCGGGTCCGCTTCCGCGGGCGTGGCCGGCGTTTTCATGGCCGCGGCATCCGCACGGTTCTTCCAGCGGGCATTGCGGCTCCAGATAGTCTTCGGGATCGATCGTCATCTTGCGGGGTCTCCTTGTTGTCGTCTGGCTAAACAATACCACGGTTTCATCCGTTTGTCAACCCCGCATCCGGGAAAAAACGGAAAGACGCCGCGAAAATCATCCTCGCGGTCCGCCGGGGACGCGGATCAGCGAACGCCCCATGTGCTTCCGGCTGAACTGAATGAATTCATGGATGAACCGCTGGTCTCCGTCCGCCGTGTAGAGGAAGTCCACGCGCCGCAGGATGTCCCCCTCGGCAAACGACCCGGACTGAAGCGTCCCGGCTTTGACTTCGTTTTCCACGGCGAGTTCCGACAGCACCGAGATGCCGCCGCCCGCCTGCACCAGGATCTTCACGGCGTCGGACGAGCACACCTCCGTGATCTTCGACGGCGGCATCTCCGGCAGGCCATGTTCGCGCACAAAGCGTTCCAGCTCCAGGCGTCCGCCGGCATCCGACTCGTCGAGGACGAACTCCCCTCCCCGGCGGATGTATTCGCCGAGCGAAAACGTCTTCCGTTTGCAGTAGCCCGGCGCGAAAACGGGGCGCAGGCGGTCCATGCAGTACGGTTCGGACAGGAAAAACGCATGGTCGTACGGCGCGTCGGTCAGCGCCAGCGCGAGTTCGCCCGCGGCAAGCATCCGGTACAGCGTCTCCGGCGGCTCGATCTTCAGATGCAGGTCCCGGTTCGGGTGCGACTTCCGGTAAACCGCGTTCATGCCGATCAGCAGGAAACTCCCCGCCGTCGCGGTCCCGCCGACCGGATACAGCCGCTTCCCTTCGTTCGCACTCCTGAGCTTCCGCATGATGTCCGCCTCCATGGCGAACAGGTGTTCGCACTCGTCCCGCAGGACCTCGCCCGCAGGCGTCAGGCGCACGTTGCGGCCGGTACGTTGGAAAAGCTGCATACCGAGGCGGCTTTCCAGGTTCGCGATCTGTTTCGTGACGTTCGGCTGGGTCATTCCGCTCATCGCGGCGACCTCCGTGAAATTGCACACGGCGGCGGCCGTGCGGAATATGGACAGGCTTCGTTCGATCATGGTTTGCCCCTTGCGATTATGTTTTCGAGTTGAACTCCGACATATACTATACATCCATAACTTTTCTTTATCAAACCATGCCGAATGATTATTTTCAGTTTTGCTTCGCGCGGGGTATATTATATTTCGTCATTCTGCTTTTCGAACCAATTCCCCATCTTTCCTGGAGCCGCACATGGACCATACGATCATCCACCCGCTCATCCGCAAAGCCTATTCCGTCCTGGACGGACAACCGATCTCCCGCGCAGACGCACTCTCCATCGCGGAAAATGTCCGCGGCGCCGATCTGCTCGACCTGGTCTCCCTCGCAAACAAGGTCCGGCTGAAATTCGCGCCCGCCGTCCACGCGTGTTCCATCATCAACGCCAAGTCCGGCAGATGCCGCGAAAACTGCCGGTTCTGTGCCCAGAGCGCCGCATACGGCACCGGGATCGAGACCTATCCGGTCCTCGCGCCGGAAGCCGTGCTGGAAGCCGCCGGAAAAGTCTATGCCGAGGGTGTCCGCGCGTTCGGCTACGTGACCAGCGGACGCGGCTGGGACAAGCCCGATGCCGAGTTCCGGACGATCCTTGACACGCTCGACCTCCTGCATGCGAAACACCCCGATCTGCGCCTCTGCGTTTCGCTCGGCATCCTCTCCGAAGAATGCGTGAAGCTCCTCGCCGAACACCATGTCTGGCGGTACAACATGAACATCCAGACCAGTCCGGCACGTTACGGCGAACTCATCGCCACCACGCACACGATCGAACAGAAGCTCGAGACCATCCGGCTCATGAAGAAGTACGGCATCACGAACTGCACCGGCGGCATCCTCGGACTCGGCGAGACCTGGGCGGACCGCGTCGACATGGCGTTCGCCATCCGCGAGATCGACGTCGAATGTTCGCCTCTGAACATTCTGCTGCCGATCCCCGGCACGCCGCTGGAGCACGAGAAGCCCGTGACGCCCGCGGACGCCGCGAAGGCTTTCGCGATCTTCCGCCTCGTCAACCCGACGAAAGCGCTGAAATTCTGCGCCGGACGCGAAACCGTCATGAAGGATTTCCAAGGGCTTCTGATGCTGTCCGGCCTGAACGCCCTCATGACCGGCGGATACCTGACCACGCGCGGACGCGAGATCGCACAGGACCGTGCGTTTACGGCGTCGCTCGACGGCTTCGGCGCGAAGGATTGAACCATCGTCCCGCCTTACAACAAAAAAAAACAGGGGACGGCGCGAACCGTTCCCCTGTCGGATGGATGACGATGTGCTGAGGGATCGGGTTCAGCAGGCGAACGCCTCCGCGTTCTCCAGGAGCTTCGATCCGGCGGCGCATGCATCGCAGAAGCACCACTTGCCGCCTTTCGCCTTCGTCTCATGGGCGACCGCGGCAAGTTCCTTCGCCTTCGCCTCGCCGAAATACTCCACCGCCCGGGGCGAATCGAAGAATGCGAGCGCGTGGTCGATCGTGCAGACGTCTTCCTTCAGTTCCGCCAGCAGAGTGTCCGCGGCGGCCTTTTCCCCGGCGGTCCCGACGGCGTCGATCCATGTCTGCGCGGCGGACTTGAGTTCCCGGCAGCAGGACGGCGCTGCGATCATTGCTTTTGCGGTTTCGATGAGTTCCTGTTTGGTCATTTTGACGTATTCCTTTCTGAAAGTTACGTGTTTGGTTCCGGTCCGGAACTACAATACACCGTCCGCACGGAAAATGCAAGCGCTGCAATCGGATTCCGATGAAAAAAACATGCCCCCGGGGATAAGCCGGAGGCACGCCGTTTGCAGATAAAACTTGTTCGGAGATACCGGTTTATGCGATGGAGGAAAGCTCCTTCAGCACATCGACCTGCTTGTCGTCGACAAGGCCGGACGCGGCAAGGCTTCCCCCGCAGACGGACTGGACGTCGGCCGGCCAGGCGAGCACATCATCGACGGGCGGCCCGGCCGTACAAGGCTCCATTTGGACCTGTTCGGGAACCGGATAGCCGCAGGACCATTCATAGAGGATGTCGTCCGTGCAGTCCGGCGCGGCCGGGAGCGGATCGACGATCTCGCCCCAGTTTTCATCGTTTGCGGTCTCAGCCGGGTAGAACGTGCTGCCGGCATTGTTGAGGCTCAGGGTGTAGTACGCACCGCCGCCCTGCGCGGCATTGTCCGACTGCATGGAGAAGTAGTATTCGCCCGCTTCGAGATGAAGCGCCTTCGTATCCGCCAGGTATTTCCCCGTCTGCTTGTCCAGCACGAGCGCGGTCGTCTGGAGCGTCTTCAGCTTGTACGTGCCGTTTCTCGCCTCGATCAGGCTGTAGACCGTGAACGTCGCGGCGCCGTCGGCCTCGACCGCGAAGCTCAGGTCGGCATCGTCGAAGGTCGAGAATCCGGCATAATCGAACTCGTCGCCGAATCCGACCCAGCCGTCGGCCAGTTCATAGCTGTATTCATCCACGAAGCCGATGCTGCCGACCATGCCGTACGGCCCTTGCTGCGTGATATCGGTCCAGTCGTCGCTGTTGTCCGCCTCCGTGTAGAACGTGCTGGCGGTGGCATTGAGGGAAAGATTGTAGGCGGCGGACCCGCCCTGCGCGGCGTTCGTCGACTGGATGGAGAAATAATACTCACCGGCATTCAGCAGGAGTTCCTTTGTGGTCGCCTCGTAGTCCTGCATCTGCTTGTTGAACGCGAGCGTGGTCGACTGAAGCGCTTTCAGCCTGTATGCGCCGTTTCCGGACTGGACCAGCTGATAGACCGTGAACGTCGCCGCATCGGTGGCGTCGATGGAGAAACTCAGTTTCGCATCGCTGAAAAGCGTAAATCCCATATAATCCACAGCGTCGCCGAAGCCGACCCAGCCCGAGGCAAGGTCGCCGGAATACCCGTCCACCACGCCGATGCCGCCCACGTCGCCATAGGCGCCTTCCGTCGCGAGGCTGGTCCAGTCGTCGCTGTTGTCCGCCTCCGTGTAGAACGCGCTGCCGGGGGCATTGAGGGAAAGATTGTAGGCGGCGGACCCGCCCTGCGCGGCATTCGCCGACTGCACGGAGATATAGTATTCGCCCGCTTCGAGCAGAAGCGCCTTCGTGACCGCTTCGTAGTCCCCGGACGACTTGTTCAGGGACAGGGAAGTCGTCTGGAGCGCCTTCAGGGAATATGCTCCGTGCCGGTCCTGAACCAACTGATAGATTGTGAACGCCGCCGCGTCGGAGGCATCAAGGGAGAAGCTCAGTTTCGCACCGTTGAAAAGGGTAAATCCCATGTAGTCGACCGCATCGCCGAAGCCGACCCAGCCGGTCGCCAGGTCCGTGCTGTACTCGTCGATCACGCCGACGTATCCGACATTCCCGTACGCGCCCGCAGTCTTCAGGTCGGTCCAGTCGTCATAGTTCTCGCCCTGCGTGTAGAACGTGCAGTCGGAGGGATTCATGGACACCGTGTACTGCGCATCCCCTCCCTGCGCCGCGTTGGACGACTGCACGCAGATATAATAGTCGCCGGCTTCGAGCAGGAGCGCCTTCGTGACCGCTTCATAATCGCCGGACTCCCTGTTCAGCGTCAGCGCGGTCGTCTGGACGGGGGTCAGCGTGTACATGCCGCTCTTCGTCTGCGTGAGGCGACAGATCGTGAACGACACGGCGTCGCCGGCGTTGATGGAGAACCGCAGGGATGCGGCGCTGTTGAGCGTAAAGCCTGTATAGTCGAACTCGTCGCCGAAGCCGACCCAGTCGCGGATGAGTTCACCGTCGAATTCGTCGATCACGCCGACGTATCCGACATTCCCGTATGCACCCGCGGTCTTCAGGTCGGTCCAGTCGTCGTAATTCCATCCTTCCGTGAAGAATTTGCTGTCTTCGCCGTTGAGGCTGATGCTGTAGTTCACGTACTTCGAGGAGTCCGCGGACTGCATGGAGATGTAGTATTCGCCCGCCTCGAGCAGAAGCGCCTTCGTGGCGGCGTCGTATTCCTGCGTCTGCCGGTTGACCGTGAGAGTCGTCGACTGGAGTGCAGTCAGGGAGTATTTGCCGTTTTTGTCCTGGACAAGCCGGTAGACCGTGAATTTCGCCGCAGCGTCGGCATTGAGCGAGAAGCTCACCTGACCGGCGTTATACAGGCTGATCCGGGCATAGTCGGCTTCCCTGCCGCCGACCCAGCCGGACGTCAGTTCCGTGGTATATTCGTCCACCCAGCCGAGGTCGCCGACCGACCCGTCCGGGCCGAGCGCCTCAAGGTCGGACCAGCTGTTGCCGCCGTCCGCCGTGAAGAACGTGCTGTCTTCGCCGTTGAGACACACCCAGTAGTTGGCGCCTCCGCCCTGCTGGGCGTCGGTCGACTGCACGCAGATATAGTAGTCGCCCTTCGCGAGGAACAGGGATTTCGTCGTCGCCTCGTAATCCTCGTATTCCCTGTCATAGGAAAGCGAGGTCGTCTGGAGCGCCTTCAGGGAATAAGTGCCGCCGGCGGACTGGACGAGCTGGTAGACCGTGAACTTCGCCGCGCCGTCGGCGGTGATCGAAAAGCTCAGTTTCGCCGCGGTGTCGAGAGAGAATCCGGCATAGTCGACCGCATCGCCGAAGCCGACCCAGTCGCCGATCAGGTCGAAACTGTATTCGTTCAGGAAACCGAGGTAGCCGACCGATCCGCAGGCGCCTTCCGTCGCGAGGTCGGTCCAGTCGTCCTGGTTGTTTCCGAATGAAAAGAATTCGCTGCCGCCCGCCTCCGGGTCCTGGTTGAGGAGGATGCCGTAGTAAGCGCTGCCGCCCTGCGCGGCGTTGGTCGACTGCACCGAGAAATAATACTCCCCGGCCTCCAGCAGGAGCGATTTCGTGATCGCTTCGTAGTCCTGCATCTCCTTGTCGTAGGAAAGCGAGGTCGTCTGGAGCGCCTTCAGGGAATAGGTGCCGCCGGCGGACCGGATGAGCTGGTAGATCGTGAATTTCGCGGCATCAGTCGCCCACAGGGAGAAACTGAGTTTCGCTCCTGTCTCAAGCGTGAATCCGGCATAGTCGACCGCGTCGCCGAAGCCGACCCAGTCGCTGCGGAGATCGAAGCAGGACTCGTTCAGCACGCCGATGGAATCGACGGCTCCGTCGGGGCCTTCCACCGCGAGGTCGGTCCAGTCGTCCGAGTTGTTCCCGTCCAGGAAGAAATCGCTGCCGCCCTCCTCCGGGTCCTCGTTGAGGTAGATGGCGTAGTTCGTGCTGCCGCCCTGCGCTGCGTCCGGCGACTGCACCGAGAAATAATATTCCCCGGCCTCCAGCAGAAGCGCCTTCGTGACCGCTTCGTAGTCCTCGAACTCCCTGTCGTAGGAGAGCGAGGTCGTCTGGAGCGCCTTCAGGGTGTATTTGCCGCCGGCGGACCGGATGAGCTGGTAGATCGTGAATTTCGCCGCGCCGTCGGCGGTGAGCGAGAAACTGAGCTTCGATGCGTTGTTCAGCGTAAACCGTGCATAATCGCATTCGTCTCCGAAGCCGACCCAGTCGCTGCGGATCTCGAAGCTGTTTTCGTCGATGACGCCGACGTCCCAGACCTGGCCGAGCCGGCCTTCCGTCGCGAGGTCGGTCCAGTCGTCCGAATTGTCGCCCGCAGTGAAGAATGCGCTGGCGCCGTCCTCGTCATTGAGGTAGATGTTATAGTAGGCGCTGCCGCCCTGGGCTGCATTGGTCGACTGCATGGAGATGTAGTATTCGCCCGCATCCAGCAGGAGCGCCTTCGTCGTCGCCTCGTAGTCCTCGAACTCCCTGTCGAAGGAAAGGACGGTCGTCTGGAGCGTCTTCAGGGAATACGAACCGTTCCTGTCCCGGACCAGCTTGTAGATCGTGAACTTCGCGGCATCGGTGGAATCGAGGGAGAAACTGAGCTTTGCGGCACTGTCGAGCGTGAATCCGGCATAGTCGACCGCATCGCCGAAGCCGACCCAGTCGCTGAGGAGGCAGAAACTGTATTCGTCCAGAGTGCCGGCATAGGCAACCTCTCCGAATTCGCCTTCCGTTTTGAGGTCGGTCCAGTCGTCGGTGTTGTCCCCCTCCACGAACATGTCGCTGTCTTCGCGGTTGAGCTCGAATTTATAGGACGCGGCGGAATCTCCGTCATTCGCGGGTTCGGAGGACTGCACATAAAGGCAGTATTGCCCGGCCTCCAGCAGAAGCGCCTTCGTCGTCGCCACGTAATCGCCGCTTTCCGCATCGTAGACCAGCGAGGTGGTCTGAAGTGCCTTCAGCGTGCAGGCGCCGCTTTCGTCCTCCACGCACTGGTACACGGTGAACGTCGCCGCATTCGTGGCGCTGACCGTGAAACTCAGTTTGGCGCCGACTGCCAGGTCGATCTTCGAGAAATCGGAATCCGCGTATTCGGTCCAGTCGCTTGACAGGTCGATGCCGTATTCCTCGAACACGTCGTATTCCTGGAACGGATACGGGGACGGGTCGATGATGGTCCAGCCGCCGATCGGACGCTCCGGGATCCCGATCCAGCCGCCGCCGATATACGGGTCGTCGATAACGATCACGCCGCCGATCGGATACGGTCGATAGCCGGTGGCAGGTTCGGAAATGATATACTCGTATTCGCCGGACGATCCGCCGGACGAAGAGAGATGTCCGTTGTATGTCTTGCCGGATTCGTACACCACGGAGCCGTTCGATTCGGAAGACTTCGCTTCAAGATCGTATCCGACCTGGTACGTCCTGAAGTTCGCCATGTCTTCAGCACTGATTGACAGGTTGCACTGGACCGGTCTTTTTGAAGTGCCGGACGCGGATCCGGTCCCGGCGGCTCCCTTCCGCGGGCCGCCGTCGATGTCGATGTTTCCGACCGGAAGGATCCCCGCTGCCGAGGATTCCGAGGGAACTGTGAAACTGCCTGCGGCCGGGCCGGCGGCCCCGCCGTTTTTACCGGTCGCGGAGACTTCTTTTTTCTCATGGTTTGCGAAAAGTCCGCTGAAAACAGGCGTTTCCTGTTCCTTGAGCTTCAAATTCACGCCGTTCGAAGTCCCCTGCGCGGCCACGGAGGAGTCCGGCGTGACGCGGAAGGACATGTTTTTCCCGAAACGGATGGAAAAAACGGACGATGCGGCCCTGCTGTTCAACCCGGAAGAAGAAAGAGAAAACGTCCGGGACTGCGGACGGGAGACGGAGAATCCGTCTGTTCCGAAGCGGGTTCGCCTTGCCGTGGTGCTGCTCCAAACGTAGGAAAAACGCCTTTTTGCCGGGAGAGACATCGTATTATCCGATCTCAGCGACTTGAGGATGGACGTGACACCGCCATTCGCAAGGGCAAGATCGCTGCTTGTCTCGCGTTTCGTTTCAATGATATAGTCTTCGTACTCGTCAGTCATAAAGATTCCTTGCCCGATGAATTGACAGGTCTTCGGAGCGGGGCGAGCACCTCGGACCGGGCAGTCGGAAAACAGATCGGCAGGATGTAAAACCTGCGGCATCTTGCATATAATATAGCACCGAATACGCGTATGTCAAGCGCGCATGCGAAAAATTATTGAGGCAAAAAGGATCGTCCGTCTTGAGCGGGATTGTCTCCGGATCGCACGGATCGGGATATCTCATTGCAGGGGAGAAGGAAAGGAGAAACGGACAGCGGTCCGCATCAATTCGAAGACGTGTCTTCTTCCCGGTACAGGATGCGGCCTTCCATCATGTAGCGCGGTTTGACGGCGAATTCCGGCGAAAGGAAGTCTTCGGACGCCGGATACCCCTGCGAGGAAACGCCGAACACGGACAGAATGCCTTCGGCGGCGCGGTCCATCTGGATCGGCCTGTCGACGGCGGACTCCGCGGCGGCAATGCGGTCGGGATAGGACGCGCGGTATTCCGGCGAGAACCAGAACAGGAACGGAACTTCGTAGGAGTCGCGTTTTTCGGCATCCCGGTAGTTCTGCATGAAACTTGTTTCGACGTTTTCGCCATGGTCGGAAAAATAGAAAAGCAGGTTTTTCCCGCCGACATTTTTCAATTCGTCGATGATCCTGCCGAGGATGAAATCCGTGTAGCGGATGGAGTTGTCGTAGGTGTTGATATTTTCCAGAAAGATCGGGTTGATTTCCTTCCCGGAAACATCACTTTTTTCCTCGTCGAAATAGCTGAAACTTTCGGGATAACGGTTCCGGTAAGTGATATGGCTTCCCATGATGTGAAGGATGACAAGCGTCGGGCCTTCCCGCCTCGCGAGAGCCTCGCGAACGTCTTCGATCAGGCATTCGTCGAATTCCTCTTCATGATATTTCGGCTGCCACTGCGTGAAAAGTGCGGAAACGGAATTCTCGCCGAAATTCACCTGCGTGGAATAGGCGTCGATGTGATATCCTGCGCGGTCCAGGACGGACATGATCGTGGCGCGCGGGTGCATCTGATCGTCCAAAGTCTTGAATGTCAGCATATAATAAAGGGAGTAGTTTGTGACCGGCATCGCGGAGATGACGTTTTTGAAAACGACGAGTTCGTCCCGGTTTTTTTCAAGTTCCGGCGTCGTGTCGCGGTCGTATCCGTAGAGCGACAAATGCGACCGCACGGCGCTTTCCCCGATCACGATCACGGCGACATCCGCCTTCCCGTCGCAGGTCAGGTCCGGCGGGATCTGCGGGTGCTCGATGCACTCGTGCAGGACGTCCATCTTCCTGCGGGAATCGGCCCACTGGTTCGGCAGCAGCGCGAACCACGCGGCGGAGTCGCGCTGCACGGGATCGGGGTCGATCCAGCTGTAGTACACGAAGACCCACGCCATCGGAAGGACGGTGCATAAGGCAAGGACGGCCGAGATCTTCCGGTTCGGAAGCGGCTTGACCCCGAATCCGAAAAAGCGGAAGATCAGCAGCCCCGTCGCGGTGGCAAGGACATAGTAGACCCCGGACAGCGAAAGGATTTCGCGCGTCAGGAATTCGCGGGACTCGCGCCAGGACGTCGTGGAAAGCAGGTCCAGCGTGCCCGTATGCACCGGCATGTGGAAGCGCATGATCACATAGCCGCTGACAAAGAACCCGAGCGCGGCGAAGAACATCAGCACCGCCGCATAGACGCGGAACCAGCGTCCGCGCAGCAGAAACAGCGGCGCGGCCGGGAAGACATACCCGGCGAACGCGGACAGCACCGCGGTCCATTCCAGCGGAGCCTGGTTGTGATGCACGAAGAGGCGCGGCAGGCAGTCCGGTCCGGCGATCAGGACGAGGTATACGGCCAGGTAGACCCAGAGGTTCGAGAATACCTTGTCGCAGCTGTTTTTTATGTTGACTTTCATGGATTCTGTCAATGCGGATCCCACATTGTGAGGTTGACGGTACGGGCATTCCGCCGGATTCCGAAAAGCATCCGCCTTACAAAAAACGGGGCTTTTTTGAATCCGAACGAAATGAAATATTTAATATACCATGGAACACCGGAAAAATCAAACGTAAAACGTTTTTGCAGGAGAGTGTCTTCACGATATTTCCCGGCATACCGGGGGACTTCCGCAAATGAACGGCATTTCGCATATCCGTCTCCATCCGTCCGCCGATGAAAAAGACATGAAAGATTTCGCCGCATTTCAGTTGAAAAAAACAAAAAGCATGATACAGTATTATAGCAAGAATTAAGGCAGAAGGGTCGCCTGCATACACCGGCAGGTGACCGCAGACCGTTTTCAAGGAGTTTGTTTCGTCTTTATGGCACAGGATCGTCTCGCATTCATCATCGGCGCATCCCGCGGCATCGGGTATGCATCCGCTTTGCGTCTGGCGCAGGACGGCTTCGACATCGCGGCGTCCTGCCGCGGCGACACGGCACGTCTCGACGGCCTGCGCACCCGGGTCGAGGCGCTTGGACGCTCCTTCCTGCCGGTCTCTCTGGATGTCACCGACCGCGCGGGGTCCCTGCGGGTCGTGACGGACCTTTTCGCGGACAATCCGCCCTTCGCGGTCGTCTACAACGCCGGCATCTCCCGGGACGACCTTTTCGCATGGATGACCTCGGCGGAATGGGACGACGTGATCCGGACCGGACTCGACGGGTTCTACAACTGCGTCCAGCCGCTGGTCCAGCCACTCATTTCCGCGAAGAAAGGCCGCATCATCGTGATCAGCAGCGCCTCCGGCCAGGTCGGACGCCCAGGCCAGGTCAACTACTCCGCCGCGAAGGCCGGGCTTATCGGCGCGGTCAAGGCGCTTGCCGGGGAGCTCGGGCGCAGGAACATCCTCGTGAACGCCGTCGCGCCCGGCATCATCGACACCGAAATGACGCGCGACCTGGACATGACGAAGCTCCTGCCGCTCATCCCGCTCGGACGGAAAGGCGCCCCGGAGGAAGTCGCGTCCGTCGTTTCCTTCCTCGCCGGACCGTACTCCGCCTACGTCACCGGACAGGTGATCGGCGTCAACGGAGGCCTGGTATGCTGACCGGCACAAACGCAGACTGGAGGCAATCCGCATGAACGGACTGAAACGCGTCGTTATCACCGGCAGCGGCATCTACAGCGCGCTCGGATTCACCCCCGGCGAACTCTTCGACAACCTCGCCGCGGGCAGAAGCGCCATCGTCAGAGGCGGCGAGGAGGAGGATTTCCTGCCGACCGCCCCTGCCTCGCGCGATCCCGAACGCTTCCGCGTCCTGCCGCGCACGCTCCGCCGCGCCATGGCGCCCTCGGCATGCTTCACCGCGATGGCAGGGCTTGCCGCCATGCGGGACTCCGGCCTGTCGCAGGACGAACTGCTCGCGCTGAACGCCGGATGCGCCGTCGGCTCCACCATGGGGTCCGTCAGCACCCTGCGCGAAGGGTATTCCCTGGTCCTTTCCGGGCAGAGCGACCGCCTCTCCCCGATGCACTTCTTCAAATGCGCCTCCCACACCACGGCGTTCAACCTCGCCCGCACCCTCGGGCTCAACGGCGCGATCTACTCGCCGTGTTCCGCCTGCGCCTCCGGGCTCCAGTCCATGGGACTCGGCGCGGCGCTCATCTCCGCCGGACAGGAAACGGTCATGTTCTGCGGCGGCGCGGACGAGACCGGCTCCGAAGTCTCCGGTTCGTTCGCCCTGATGTACGCGCACGCCCCCGCCGAAGGCGACCTGGCGGAGAGCTCCCGGCCCTTCTCGGCGCACCGCAAGGGGCTGGTCTGCGGCGAAGGTGCGGCGGTCTTCTGTCTGGAGGAATACGACCATGCCGTCCGCCGCGGAGCGAAGATCTACGGCGAAATCGTCGGCTACTCCTCGAACAGCGGCGGGAACGGCCTCAGCCAGTCCGATGCACCAGCCATCGCCCGCTGCATGGCGGACACCTGCACCTCCGCCGGGATCGCCCCGGCGGACATCGACTACATCAGCGCGCATGCCACGTCCACGCTCCAGGGCGACGCCGCTGAAGCCGCCGCGATCCGTGAAGTCTTCGGGTCCGGCGTCCCGGTCTCCAGCCTCAAGGGACACCTCGGGCATACGCTCGGCGCATCCGGCCCGCTGGAAATGGCCGCCGTCTTCGAGATGGCGCGGCACGGCATCCTGATCCCGACCCGCAACCTCGACGAAATCGACCCCGCCTGCGCCGGGATCGACCATGTGACCGAGCTCCGCGAAAAACGGATCCGCATCTTCTTCAAAAACTCCTTTGCGTTCGGAGGCATCAACGCCTCCCTGATCTGCAAGCTCAACGTATAACAAACTTTCCCCGGAAGGAACCAAAATATGAACCTGACACGCGACGAAATCATCGAGGCCGTCAACGGCGCCCTCGTCAATGAAATGGAACTCGACCCCGCCGACCTCGCACCCGACAAGACCTTCTTCGAAGACCTCGGGCTCGACAGCCTCGACATGGTCGACCTCATGATCGGACTCCAGCGCAAATTCGGCATCTCTCTCCGCGAAAACGAGGAGATCAAACAGGTCCGCACCCTCGGAGACGTCTACGATTTCTTCGAGAAGAACCAGGCGATGCTCACCGCCCAGGCGGAGGCCGCGAAAGCCGCCGCGCAGGCCGCGCAATCCCAGCCGCCGAAGGAATAACCCCTTTCCCACCGCCTTTTTCCGCCCGCCCGGCAGGAGCCGAAGATGTTCTCCCTGATCGTCTACACGCACATGGTCGTTTGCATTCTCCTCTACTGCATTCTGGCCTCGCCGTTTTTTCTGATCGCGGGGATATTCTGCCTTCTCACCGGCAGGCCGTTCAACGTCGCGGTCCTGAAATTCATCCGCACGTTCGGCCGCTTCATGATCCGCTGCTGGTACAGCGTCTACGTCCCGGTCCGCCTCGACGATTTCTCCGGCGGCGCGAACCACGGCATCTTCATCGTGAACCACCGGTCGTCCTCCGACCCGTTCCTGGTCTCCATCATCCCCGCCGCGGGCGCCGCCATGGCCGCGGCAAAGGGCTGGGCACTCCACATGCCGTTCTTCGGCGTCTTCGCGCGGATGGGCGGCTTCATCGACGTGAACAACCTCACCTACGAGCAAATCGTGGAGCAGACGCGCCGCGCCCTGAGCAATTCCGGCACCATCTACGTCTTCCCGGAGGGCACACGGTCCGGCTCCCGCGTCATGGCACCCTTCCACAGCGCGTTCTTCCGCGCCGCGAAGGAGCTCGGCGCGCCGTTGATCCCGGTCGCCATCGCCGGCAACGAACACTGCCCCGAACGTTCCTTCCGCATGCGCCCGGGCCGCGTCATCATGCGCGTCCTGAAGCCGATCCCGCCGGAACGCATCGCATCCGAGCCGCATTTCCGCATCCAGCGGGAGGTCCACCGCATCCTCGAGGAGGAGACCGCCGCGCTGGACCGCGAGATCGACGCGTGGAAACAGGAACGCCGCTATCCGTTTTTTCTTTCTTCCGCAAAATCTACTTGAACATACCAATACCGTTTTCAGAAGGGAAACCATTCATCATGACCGATCCCAACGCTCCGAAATCCGAAAAACCGCCCATCCCGCACGACGAACTGCGGAAAAAACTGCCCTTCCCCGCCTCCGGACTGCTCCCGCACGGCGAACCCTTCGCCCTGGTCGACACGATCCTGGAAGAATGGGACCAGGGCGGGATCACGTCCTCCGTGGTGCATCCCGACCATCCGCTCCTCGCGGCCGACGGGACCGTCGGGGCCGAGACGCTCATCGAATACGCCGCCCAGTCCTGCGCCGCGCTGGACGCCTTCCAGCGGCAGGACAAGTCTTTCGGCGGGCTTCTGGTGGAGGTCGTCGACTCCAAGTACACCATGCTTCCCCGCGTCGGCGACACCGTGAAAGTCACCATCAACGTCCAGTACGACCTCGGCAAATGGCGCGGCATCGCATATCAGACTACCGTCAACGGGAAACCCGCCGCCGAAGGCAGCCTCAAGTTATGTATCATCAACGAACAGTAAGGGCGTCGAAGATCCGCCGCTTTCTGTTTTTGTTGGCGGCTCCGCTCCTTGTTTTCCTGTCTTCCGCCTCCCTCTCCGCGGAGGAGGCTTCCGTGCAGACGGACGGGAAAACGCAGGGGACCGGGGACGCCGGCATGGCGGAGATCCTGTCGAACATCGCGAACTTCAGGACGCTCCGCACGAAATTCGTTCAGACGAAACATCTCAAGTCGTTTAAGAAGCCCATGGTCCTGAACGGCGAACTCTGTCTCGACCGCCCCGGCAAACGCTTCGCATGGCACGTCGAAAAACCGCTCCGATACTCCTGCGTCATCGCGGACGGCAAGCTCACGCAGTGGGACGAAGACTCCGGCAGGACCGTCTCCGTACCGTTCTCCAAGTACCCCATGCTGGAAATGCTTTCGGACGCCATGACGGCGTTCGCGTCCGGCGATCTGAAGGCGCTGGAAAAGGATTTCGAGGCGGCTCCGGGCAAGGACGGCGCGATCGTGCTGAAGCCGCGTTCCGAACGCTTCGCCGCCTCGCTTATCACCGAAGTCGAACTCTCGCTCGACGACACGAAAACGAAGATCGTGAAGGTCCGCGCATCCGAGAAAAACGGCGACGTGACCGAGCTCGTCTACTCGGATTCCGTTTTCGACTCCGACATCCCGGATACACTCTGGCAGGCGAAACAGAAATGAAACACCTCCTTCGGCGCGTCATACTGTTCGGTCTGCGGCGCCCGGTCCTTGCGGCGCTCCTGTCTCTTCTCGCGCTTGCGCTCGCCGCCCTCCCGCTCTTCTTCGCCTCCTTCAGCGCAGACATCACGCGCATGCTCCCCTCCGGCAGCAGGTCCGAACAGGAATGCGCCGTTCTCCTGAACTCCGGCCTGTTCAACCAGTCCGCCGTCCTGTTCACCGCGGACACGGAAGACCGGCTCGACGCCGCATCCGCGGAGATCGACCGCATCGCCGACGAGATCGCGTCCGTGCCCGGCGTGACGCGCGTCGACAACCGTTTCCTGCCAAACGACCTCGCCGCCACCCTCGCTTCCTTCCAGGAATGGATCCCGCAGTTCCAGCCGTTTTCCGAACTTGATCCCGCCGGGATCGTTTCCGCTGTCAAAAGAAAGATCCTGCTCGGCGGATTCGCCTCGCTCGTGCTTGCCGACCCGACCGGATTCGCCGCATCGAAACTTGCCACGCTCGAACAATTCCGTTCCGCCTCGTCGTTCCGCCTGAAAGACGGCGAAACCGCCATCGTCTCCCCGGATGGCCTGCATCGGCTGCTTCTGCTCGAAACGGATGTCTCCGCGGCAGACACGACGGGCGGACGGCGGCTCATGGGCGACCTCGAAAGCATCCTCGCGAACCACCCGATATCCGGCATCCGCGCCGACCTCCTGCTCGCCCACGCGCACTCCATCGAAAACGAGCGTGTCATCAAGTCGGACGTGAAGCTCGCGTGCATCCTGTCGATCCTCTTCTTCCTGCCCGCGGTCCTGCTGCTTTTCCGCCGCGACCTGCGCGCGCTGGCGATCCCGGTCTTCCCGGCAGTCGTCTCGCTCGCCGCCGTTGGACTCCTCGCGATCCCCGGCGAACCCGTCCTGCTTTTCGTGACGGCCACCGGCGGGCTCGTGATCGGGCTGGCGGTCGACTACGGCGTGCATGTGTACATGACCATGCAGACGCCCTGCCCCGTGCGACGCCTGATCCGCATCGCGCCCTCCCTGCTGACGGGCGCGGCGACCTCGGCGGCCGTGTTCCTCCTGCTCGCGCTGACGCCGATCCCGGGCGTACGGCAGTTCGGCGTGTTCATCGGGATCAGCCTGCTCGCCAGCCTGTTCCTCACGCTCCTGCTGTTCCCGTCCGTCCTCATCCGCACGAAGGCGCCCCTGCCGAAGCCGCGCCCGCTGAAGACGTTCTCCCCGAAGCTCGCATGCGGTATCTGCTTCGGCCTGATGGCGCTCTTCGGCGTCCTCGCGGCCCTGCGGCTCACCGTCCGCACCGATCTCCGCCAGTTCGACGCCGCGCAGGAGAAGCTCAGCGAAACGGCGGACGCGGTGGAACGCCTCTTTCTCGACGGCCCGGCGCAGGGCGTACTGGCTGTGCCCGGCAAGGATGCGAACACAGTGCTGATGTCCGCCAGCCTGATCTGCGATACTTTTCTCAAATTGGATCCCGGGCTCGAGGGCAGGATCTTCTCCACGTCTTTCCTGATCCCGCCGCCGTTCGACGTGACAAAAAGTATTCGGGAGATCAATCTCTCTTCCTGGCGCGAAAATTTCGATTACGACAAATTCGCGGAATCGCTCCGCGCCGCCGCGGAAAAGGAAGGCTTCGAGCCGGACGCCTTCGATCCCTATCTCGCTTCGCTCAAACGCGGCATCGAATCGCCCGACCTTGTTTCCTATCCCGAAGTCTTTGCGCCCGTGCTGAACCGCATCCTGCGCCCGGCGGCGGACGGCAACGGCTGGTATGCGGCGATCTTTCTGCCGCAGTCGGCCCTCGCCAGGCATCGCCCCGGAGTCGGAAACAGGCAGCCTGTCCCGTACGATATCTTAGGAGCCGTCGCCATATCCCGCACGGACATCCCCGCGCAGATCGTATCCGACATGAAGTCCGCCGCGACGCTCCCCGTGATCCTCGCCGTGCTCTCGGTCTTCGCGATTGCGTTCCTCTTCTTCCGCAGCGTCCGCGACAGCCTCTGCGCGATGATCCCGGTGGCGGCGGCCCTGCTGACCGTCTGCGCCGTCTACGCGCTCTGCGGCAAGCCGCTGAACCTCGCCGCCGAGATCTCGCTCGTGCTGCTCTCCGGCCTCGCCATCGACTACGGCGTCTTCGTGATCGGCAGCGAACGTTCCGCCTCGAATCCGTACGTCTTCCGCGCCATCACCGCCTCCGCGGTCACGACCGCCGCCGGCGGCCTCACCATCGCGTTCGCGGGGCATCCGCTCCTGCACGAAGCCGGGTTCGCGCTGATCCCCGGCGTGCTCGCCGCCTGGGGTGTCGCCGTGCTGCTTCTGCCGTCCATCCGCCGCGGATTCGCGGCGCAAACCAAACCCGTTTCGCCCGGGCTCAAGACGCTTCTTCTCGCGGTCACCCCCGTATTCCTCCTGTTCGCCTCGTCCGCGTGCCGTTCCCTGCCCTACGATTACGAACCGGTCCCGCCCCTGACGGAAACGGATTGGCCGCTCTACCGCGACGCGGTCCAGCCGCCGGCCGCCCCGATGCAGCCGTTCGCGTTCCAGGGCAAAGTCACCATCGAATACAAGTTCTTCTCCCAGGCCACGCTCTGCGCCGTCTCCTACGACGAATCCGGCGAGCTGCGCGTCGCGGCGTTCTCCCCGTCCGGCGGCAAGCTCTTCGAACTGGCGGGCACGGCGGACGCCCTGGCGGATTTCTGGTTCGTGCCGTTCGACATCCTGGACGGCCACGAAAAAGAGGCGGCGGGATTCATCCTGGAGGATTTCTTCAACATCTTCAGCCATCTGGAACCGTGGCGCGGCGCAAAAGCCGGGGCGACGGAAACAATCGACGACGGCAAAAAGATCATCCGCCGGGAAACCTCCGGGGACGACGGCGGAGAGCTTGTCAGCGAGTTTTGGGGACCGAAATTGCCCGTAATGAACAAATATTACTTTAAAAACGAAAGTATCGACTGGCAATCCTGGTATTTTCGGTATATCGTAAAAGATACGGTTATTTTTCCCGAAATCATCGTATACGACAATAATAAACACGGATACCGCCTTATCCTGTCGGTATCGGATTACTTCGAGGACAGCGAATCATGACCATCTGGGATGAAATCGACTCCATCTACAATCAGGCCGGAGAGAACGGAGAAGGCCCCTGCACGTTCTCCGTCCCCGTCACGTTTTCCGGCTACCGCGGACACTTCCCCGGCAATCCGATCCTGCCCGGGATCGTCCAGCTCTCTTTCATCCGCCGCCTGGCGGAACGCCGCCTCGGGCGTCCGCTCCGTCTCGCAGGCGTGCGCCGCATCAAGTACCTGCGCCTGATCACGCCGGACATGCCGGTGACGCTTTCGCTGGAGCTCGAGCCGGTCGAGGGCGAAGGCACCTGGGCCGCGAACGCATCTCTCCTGAACGCGGAAGGCGGACGCGTCTCCGCGGCAAAACTGTTCTTCGCGCCCAAAGAAAGTGCATCATGAGACACCCCGAGTTCAAGCAATATTTTGAACGCAAACCCGGTGACCCGCCGCCGCTCGAAGTCAGAGTCACGCGCCGTCTCCAGTTCAGTGAGTCCGACCCCCTGAAGATCGCCTGGCACGGCAACTATGCCAGGTTCTTCGAGGCCGCCTACACCGAGCTTTCGCACAGCTTCGGGTTCGACAACGACTGTCTTGAGCGGGAGCACGTCTCCGCGCTCTTCTACCACGACGAATACGACTACCGCATCCCGCTCCCCTGCGACGCCCTCTTCCACACCTCGGCCGCGCTCATCTGGACCGATGCTCCGCGCATCAACATCGAGTACGCCGTGCGCATGGAGGACGGCCGCGTCGCCGCCGCCGGATGCACCACGCAGGTCTTCATCGACGCCCGCGACTTCACGCCGCTGTGGCACATCCCGCTCTTCTGGGAGGAATTCCTGAAGCGCTGGAAGGAGGGAGCATACCACCATGGATGACCGCACTCCCGTCATCGTCGACTGCGACCTGTACACCGCGTTCGGACCCGGCGTGGAAGCCTGCTGGAACGGGCTTCTGCAGAACCATGCCGCGTTTTCCGACTGCTCCAGGTTCCACAACGAGAAATTCTCCACGGCCCTCGCGGCCATGGCGCCCGGCGCCGAGGTCAACGGCACGGAGGAGATCCCCGGATTCTTCCTGGACTACCTCTCCGCGACCGCGAAGAAGATGCCGCGCGACTCCGAGCTTTTCCTCGCCAGCACCGTCGGCGAGATCGAATACATCGACAATCCCGAACGCCGCTGCACCTGCGACATGCTGCTGGAACGCGCGCTGAAGGTCTGCGACAAGGAGCACGGGCGCATCGTTTCCGCCGCCTGCGCGTCCTCGAACTCCGCCTTCGTTTCGCTCGCCCGCCACATCCGCAGCGGCCGCCTCGACTCCGCGGTCGTGATCGGCACCGACTACGTCAGCGAATTCATCTTCTCCGGCTTCGCCACGCTGCGCGCCCTGGCCCGCACGATCGCACGTCCGTACGACCGCAACCGCGACGGGCTCCTGCTCGGCGACGCCGCGTCCATCGTGAACATCTGCTCCGCGAAGAAGGCCGCCGAACTCGGCCTGAAGCCGCGCGCGGTGCTGACGTCCGGCGGAATGAGCTGCGACGCGGTCCACATCACCGCGCCCATGCCGCACGGCGAGGCGCTTTCCGAAGCCATCGGACACGCACTGGATGAAGCCGGGCTCACCCCGGACGACATCGGCGCCGTGATCGGGCACGGGACCGGAACGCGCTACAACGACGACATGGAGATCCAGGCCATCCACCGGAACTTCGGCGACCGCTCCGTGCCGATGCTCTCCGTGAAGGGCGCTTGCGGGCACACGCTCGCGGGCGCGGGCCTCGTGGAGGCCGTCGTCGGGGTCCGTATGCTGGAGACCGGGCTGATCCCGCCCCAGACTTCCCTGCTCACTCCCGAGCCGGAGGCCGCCCGCTACGTCTCCACCGAAATCCGCAAACTCGAAAAGCCGCGCGTTCTGTGCATGAACTCCGGGTTCGGAGGCCTGAACGCCGTCATCATCCTGGAGGCCGTATCATGAACCGCGCGTATCCCTGGCACATCATCGGCGGCGTCACGGTCGAAGGGCTTTCGTTCCGCACCTGGCGCCGCGGCATCGTCTGCACGGCGGAGGACACGCAGGACGCCAAGGCAAAAGTCTCGTCCGTTCAGGACGATTTCCCGCACGTCTACGGCCTCGACAACTTCCGGCGCGGCGATGCGAAAGTCCGCACCTACATCCTGGCCGCCGTCCTCGCGCATCGCGACGCGGAGGTCGATGCCGTCCGCGGGACCGCCATCATCGATTTCGGCCGGCAGGGCTGCCACGAACAGAACCTGGACTATTTCAACGACTACCGCGAGCACGGACGCCATCTCGGGCGCGGTCACCTTTTCGTCGGGACGCTCCCGACCACGCCCCCCTGCGAGGCGGCGATCTCCCTCAAGCTCACCGGGCCGTGCTTCTACATGGATGCGTTCGACCGCTGGCCCGTCCTCTGGGACGAGGTCACCAACTTCTTCGAGATGCCGAGCATCCGGCGCGTCATGGTCTGCCGCTACGGATCGGGCAAACTGACCGTTCTGCTGGCGGAATCCGGCGGCCCGATGGAGATCCCGGACGAGTCCGATCCCGAAACCCTCGCCCGGCGCATCTTCCGCGCGGAATGACACCGGGGGGATGATCTCATGCGCTGCTGCTGCGTGATCCCCGTCTTCAACCATGCGTCCACGGCCCCGTCCGTGATCGAGCGGACGCGCGCCGTCATGCCCGACGTCCTCGTGATCGACGACGGTTCGGAGGACGTCGACCTGGCGGAGCTCTACGCGGGCACCGGCGTCGAGGTCATACGGCATCCGCACAACATGGGAAAAGGCGCGGCGCTCCTCACCGCCATCCGCACGCTCGCCCCGCGCGGCTACGACTACATGATCACGCTCGACGCCGACGACCAGCACGACCCGGAGGACATCCCGAGGTTCCTGCCGCTGCTGGAACGCAACGACTGGACGCTCGTCGCCGGAGTCCGCGATTTCTCCGTGCCGAACGTCCCGGGCAGGAGCAAATTCGGCCGCGCCTTCTCCAACTTCTGGTTCCTCGTCGAAACCGGCAAAAAGATCTCCGACTCCCAGAGCGGATTCCGCGCGTACCCGCTCCAATACGTCTCGCGGATCCGGTGCTCCTCGCTCCATTACACGTTCGAGACCGAGCTGCTCACGCGCTGCATGTGGGCGGGGCTCGAGCTTGCCGAGGTCCCGATCTCCACGCATTACGACCCGCCCGGGGAACGCGTCTCGCATTTCCATCCCGTCCGCGACAACTGGCGCATGACCTGGCTCCATACGCGCCTCGTGTTCCGCCGCCTCGTCCCGTTCGGCGTCAGGAAACTCCGGGAGACGCCCCGCGAATACCCGTGCCTGTGGAAGCCGAAGGAGCTCTGGGCCTGGCTCGTGAAGGAAAATACATCCTCGCTCGGGCTCGCGTTCTCCGCGTTCGTCGGCGCGCTCCTCGCCGTATACCCCACCTACGGGTTCTGCACGATTCTGATCCTCTACGTCGCCACGCGCCTCCACCTCAACAAAGCCATGGCGGTCATGGCGCAGAATCCATTCATGCCGCCGGTCTGCCCGGTCCTCTGCATCGAACTCGGCTATTTCCTGCGGCACGGCAGATTTCTGCTCCCGGAGGACCTGAATTTCCACAGTACGGTCCGCGAGATCCATCTGCGCTGGTTCGAATGGCTTCTCGGCAGCATCGTCCTCGCCCCGGTGTTCGCCGCGACATTCGCCGTCATCGTCTACCTCGCCGCCGAACTCTGCCGCGCGATCATCCGCAGAAAGGGCGCACGTATATGAACGGCGCATCCGCGGCACGGCAGCCCGCCGCAAACCTGAGCGACACGCGCAGGAACAAGCTCGGATCCGCGATCCTTCGCGGGATCCTGTCCCTCTTCGGCCCTGCCGCCGCGTGCTTCCTCGTCAAGTTCATCGCGCTCGTCTATGCGCTCACGGACCGGCAGGCCGAACAGCGCGCCCTGCCCTACCTGAAGCACCGTTTCCCGGAGGCAAAGGGTCTCCGCATGAAACGCCATGTCTGGCGTCTCTTCACGGCCCAGGGGGAGGCGCTCATCATGGCGCTGGCGCTGGCCGACGGACAGGCGAAGGTGTGCGAACGCAACCCCGAAGTCTTCACCCCGCTCCGGGATGCTCCCGGCGGGCTCGTCTTCCTCTGCTCGCATTTCGGCGCGTGGCAGGCCGCCATGCACTGCGTGAACGCCGGGAACCGCCGGGTCGCGTTCGTCGCGAAACCTGACCGCAACGCCGACGTCGACAAAAGCCGCGCGTTCAACGGCGGGGAAACCGCGCCGATGCACATCATCGACACCGCGGGCGCTTTCGGCGGACTGCTGGAGGCGTTCGATGTGCTCGAATCGGGCGGCGCGGTCGGCCTGATGGGCGACCGCTGCCTGGAACACGACGCCGTGCCGGTGCGTTTCTTCGGCGGGACCGCGCATTTCCCCGCGGCGGCCTTTTTCCTGGCGGCCAGGGCGCATGCCCCGGTCGTGCCGTTCTTCCTGACGCGCGGCGATTCCTACCGCGAACTCCGTCTCGAATTCGCCCCCGTCGTGCGTCCGGCGCGCCCGGCCCGCGGCGGGATCAAATTCCAGGCGGACGTCCAGCTTTATGCCGATGCGCTCGAACGCATGGCAATGGAGCATCCTTACGACTGTTTCCTCTTCGAAAACGTATGGGAGGCCCGCACATGATCTACAGAATGCCTTTCGATCCCGTCATAACGGGGTTCGCGCATCTTTCCTGCGCCGGATCGACCGACGCCGAGGCGCTGGCGCTGTTCCGGGGCGAACGCGCACCCGAAACGCCGCGAAGCGCATGCTCCGTGATCGACTCGGCCATCCGGGACCAGGTATTCTACCTTGATTCCTTTCAGTCCGGGCCGGAAGGTCTGCGCACGCTCGCCATGATCCGCGCAACCGTTTCACGGGCATTGGACGCCGCAGGGCTCACGCCCGGCATGCTGCGCGGGTCCGCGACCGGCTGTGTGGTCGGCACGACCATCGCCCACCAGTTCACGGAGACCCCCTACTACGCGCGTCTGCGCGAGGACCCGGACACGGAGGAAAACGGACCGGCGCAACGCTTCCTGGACTCCAATCCGGCGGAGACGGTCGCCCGCGAATACGGCCTGTCCGGCCCCGTCTACACGGTCTCCAATGCGTGCTCCTCCGGCGCGGACGCCATGTCCATCGCCGCGCTCTGCCTCCTCTCCGGCCAGTGCGAACGCATGATCGTGATCGGAGCGGACGAGCTTCACCGCACCCCAGTCGCAGGATTCCACGTCCTCGGCGTGACCTCGCCGTTCCCGTGCCGTCCGTTCGACTCCGCGCGCGCCGGGCTGAATCTCGGGGAAGGCGCGGGCGTCCTGATCCTGGAAACGCCCGAATGCGCCGGAAAACGCGGAAAGAAGTCGGAGTTTGCATTATGCGGGTTCGGTATGTCCTGCGACGCATCCCACATCACGGCCCCGGACGCGACCGGAGGCGGCATGAAACGCGCGTTCCGGGACGCCCTGCTCCGCGCCGGACTCTCGCTCGGCGACGTCGCGTTCATCAACGCCCACGGCACCGGCACCGTCCTGAACGACCAATGCGAGACCGCGGCGTTCGCCGGACTGGCGGAGGAAACCGGAGCCGCCGCCCCGCCGCCGTTCCTCTCCACGAAACGTTTCACCGGGCACACGCTCGGCGCCGCCGGCACGCTCGAATTCATTTTCACCATGCTCATGCTGCGGGACGGCATGGTCCCGGCGAGTCCGGGCTGCAAGACGCCGGACCCCGCGCTCGCATGCGCCCCTCTGACCTCGCCACTGCATCTCCCCTTCGGCACGCGCTTCGCGGCATCGACCTCTCTGGCGTTCGGCGGCACGGATGCCGTCCTCATCGCGGAAAGGATAGACTGAACCATGTCGCTCCGTCTGCTCGCTTCTTCGTTCACCGCCCCCGGTGCCGACCTGCGCTGGGATGATGAATTCCTCCGCGCCGAACGCTCCCGCCTCGGGCTCGGGCGGCGCACCGACCGCATGACTGCCGCCGTCCTCTCCGCGTTCGACCGGCTCGAAGGACGACCCGGCGACGCCCCTCTGGTCTTCGGCAGCATGCTCGGCGTGCAGAGCCGCATCACGGCGCTCCAGAACGACCTGATCGACTTCCCCGAGGACCAGATCGGCCCCGTGTCGTTCTCCTGCTCCGTGCACAATGCCGTCCCGGGCGCCGCGGCGATCCGTTTCGGCATGAAGGTCCCCGTCTTCTCCCTCGCCGGATTCGACCGGCTCCACGAACGTGCCTTCCGGCTCGCCGACGCGATCCTCTCCGCCGGGGACGCCGAACATGCGATCGTGATCCTGACGGAGGAACGTTCTCCCTTCGCCGAACGCGCGATGAAGCTGTCCGGCCTCGAACCGATGGAGTTCGCCGCGGTCTTCCTGCTGGAGCACGCCGGCGCGGACGATCCATGCGCATGGCCCGGCCCGCCGCCGGACCTCAGTTATTTCCGGTGGATCGGGAGCCTCTTATCAAACTGACGCTCCGGGCCGCGGCAGCCCTCAGGCGCGCCGCCAGATAGTATCCGTCCGAGAAACACCGCCCGAATCCGTGCTCCAGCAGGATCCTCCGCACCTCGGATGCGGTATCCCGCCTGTGCACCGTGCTGGCGCCGCCCAGCGCGAAATCCGTGATCTCCTGATTTATGAACCGGAACACCGCGCCGGACTCCTTCGCGCGCAGGAACAAGTCCAGATCGGCACAGATCGGCCACCGGATGTCGAATCCGCCAAGCCGTTCCAGCAGGGACCGGCGGATCGCAGTCGCCGGGTGGAAGATCCGAGCCCCGCAGAACGACGACATTCCATGCGGCGGACGGTATTTCCGGCCGTTCACGCGGATGCACCCGTGCAGGATGTCCGTATCGGGGTTCCCGCGCAGCACGCGCATCATTTCCTCCGGCGCGCCGGGCAGATACCGGTCGTCGGCGTTCAGAAACATCACATAATCTCCGTGCGCGGCCGCCCATCCCTGGTTCATGGCGTCGTAGATTCCCCGGTCGGGCGACTGCACGACGACCGCATCCGGCCGGATCCCGCGGACGATCCCGCAGGTCCCGTCCGTGGACCCCGCGTCTTTCAGGATGTACTCGACGTCCGGTTGCCGTCCGACGGATTCCGCAGCGCGCGCCACGGTCGCGGAGGCATTTTTGGTAACGGTTACGATGGAGAGAAGCATGTTCGGTTTCCTGTGTTTTCTGCCCGAATAATATCGCACATATCCGCATAAAATCAAGCCTGTTTCCGCTTTTTTGTTTGAAATCCTCCTTCCGCCGTGGTATTATATTATCGGTTCAGGAATGCCCCTGCCCGACGGCACGGGGCCCCGCAGCCGCACTTCGCCCCGTCCACCCCGTTCGATTTTCAGCATGAGTCTCCGAGACAGTTACATCCACACCCTCCACGCCTGCAACATCAGCTACGTCACGCAGGCCATCGTCAACGACTTCGCGCCGCTGCTTTTCCTGTGGTTCCGGAAGAACTATGCCCTCGAGCTCGGACAGCTCTCGTTTCTCCTCATCGGCAACTTCTGGCTCCAGATGTGCGTGGCGTTCGCCTGCGCCAAGCTCGCCGACAGGCTTTCCTACCGCGTCACGCTCGTCGCCGGGCAGTTCTGCTCGGCCGCCGGGCTCGCGCTCATGACCGTCCTGCCGGGGCTTCTCCCGAGCCCGCTCGCCGGACTGACCTGCGCGGCCGCACTGTACGCGGTCGGGGGCGGCGTGGTGGAGGCGGTCACCAGTCCGGTCGTCGAGGCGTGCCCGTTCAAACGCAAGGCCGCCGCGATGAGCCTGGTCCATTCGTTCTACTGCTGGGGGCAGATGATCGTCGTGCTCGGGTCGACGCTCTTTTTCCATTTCTTCGGGCTGGACAACTGGCGCCTGCTCGCGCTGGTCTGGGCAGCCGTCCCGCTCCTCGACGGCATCTACTTCCTGTTCGTGCCGATGCGGCCGCTGATCGCCGGCAACGCAAATGGACTCGGTTTTTCCGGGCTCTTCAAGCTCCCCGTCTTCTGGCTCATGGCCGTAATGATGCTCTGCGCGGGCGCGTCCGAACACTGCATGAACCAGTGGGCATCGTCATTCGCGGAATCCGCCCTGCATGTGAGCAAGAGCACCGGCGACCTGGCAGGGCCGTGTCTCTTCGCGCTCCTCATGGGGCTTTCCCGTACGCTCTATGCAGCTTTCAGCACGCGCCTCAACCTCATCAACTGCCTCATCACGAGCTGCGTTCTCAGTATCATCGCCTATCTCGTCGCGGTCTTCGCACCCTGCCCGGCGCTCGCGCTCGCCGGATGCGCCCTCTGCGGCTGGGCGGCCGGCATCCTCTGGGCGGGCGTCTTCAGCTCGGCGTCCGTCGCGATCCCGCTCGGCGGCACTGCCATGTTCGCGCTGCTCGCCCTGCCCGGCGACTTCGGCTGCGGGCTCGGGCCGGTGTACGTCGGGACGATCGCCTCCTTCTTCGGCGACGACCTGAAAGCCGGGCTGCTCGCGGCGGCGTTCTTCCCCGCATTGATGCTCGCCTGCCTCATCTGCTACAAGTACGGCTACCTGCCCCGCCACAAGGAAATCGCGTCCCGCGGCATCCCGGAAGGATGAAGCATTCGTTTCATCTTTTTCAAGTCCGGTTTCCGTTTTTTCTTCCGAAAAAATCCTTCGGGACTAAACAATCATTTATCTTGTTGATTTCCAACGAGATTCCATTCTTTTTCCGTGCCATGCGGGATGTGTCATTTTGACGCAAAAGTCAATGCAAATACACCTCTGATTTTTTTTTATAAAAATTTTCCGTTTTGGCATTGCATTTATCAAGGGATTGATTATATTATACCGGAACACCACAAGATGTTGTGGTTTTCATTTGTTTTAACACCATTATTCATCTTTCCCTGCTCAAATGAACGCCGACTCCCGTTTTGGACTGCAAAAGCTCACCTTGCTCGATTACCCCGGCAAGGTCGCGTGCACCATTTTTCTGCACGGATGCAACTTCCGCTGTCCGTTCTGCCACAATGCCTCGCTCGTGGTGGTCCCGCAGGACCAGTCCGCCATGATCTCGTTCGACGAGCTGAAGGACTTCCTGTCGAAACGGGGAAAGATCCTGGACGGCGCGTGCATCACGGGCGGCGAACCGATGCTCCGTCCCGACCTCGCCGACCTGCTGGAACTCCTGCGTTCCTGCGGACTGCTGATCAAGCTCGACACGAACGGCTCCTTCCCCGACCGCCTGCAGGACGTCGTGGAGCGCCGCCTCGTGGACGCAGTGGCGATGGACGTGAAGAACAACTACGCCAAGTACGACGAGACGGTCGGCGTGTCCGGCATGGCCGACCGGGTGAAAGAGAGCGCGGCCTACCTCAGGAGCGCCCCGCTGGATTACTACGAACTCCGCACGACGGTCGTCCGCCAGTTCCACACCGTGGACGACCTGGCGGAGCTCGCCTGCGAGCATGCCGGCACAACGCATTATTTCCTCCAGAAGTTCAAGGACTCCGGCGACCTGCTCGGCGCAGGGCTGAGCGCGATGCCGGACGACGAAATGGCGCGCGCGCTGGAGGCCGTGCGGGAGTTCATCCCGAACGCGCAGCTCCGCGGCGTCGACGCCCCCGAAACGGATTCCTGATCATTTTCCATTTTATCCAATATAACATTTTCAAACACAGAAGAGGTCACCAAACATGTATCAAGTCCAGAAACGCAACGGCAAAGTCATCGACTTCGACATCCAGAAGATTTCGAACGCGATCAAACTGGCTTTCGAGGCGCAGGAGAAAAACTACCATCCGTCCGTCATCGATTTCCTCGCGCTGAAGGTCACCGCCGAATTCGAGCCGAAGATCAAGGAGGGCCTGATCGCCGTCGAGGACATCCAGGACTGCGTGGAATCCGTGCTCGTGCAGGCCGGCTACGCGGACGTCGCGAAAGCCTACATCCTGTACCGCCGCCAGCGTGAAAAACTCCGCAACACCGCCAACACGATCATCGACTTCAAGACCACCATCGACGACTACCTGAAGATCAACGACTGGCGCGTGAAGGAAAACTCCACCGTCACCTATTCCGTCGGCGGCCTCATCCTCTCCAACTCCGGCGCGCTCACCGCCAACTACTGGCTCTCCGAGATCTACGACGACGAGATCGCGAACGCCCACCGCAACGCCGACCTCCATCTGCACGACCTCTCCATGCTCACCGGCTACTGCGCCGGCTGGTCCCTCAAGCAGCTCATCCAGGAAGGCCTCGGCGGCGTCCCCGGCAAGATCACCAGCGCCCCCGCGTCCCACCTCGCCACCCTCTGCAACCAGATGGTGAACTTCCTCGGCATCATGCAGAACGAATGGGCGGGCGCACAGGCGTTCTCCTCTTTCGACACCTACCTCGCGCCGTTCGTGAAGGTCGACAACCTCAACTACGACCAGGTCAAGAAGTGCATCGAGTCCTTCATCTTCGGCGTGAACACCCCGTCCCGCTGGGGCACCCAGGCGCCCTTCTCCAACATCACGCTCGACTGGACCGTGCCGAACGACCTCGCCGAGCTCCCCGCCATCGTCGGCGGCAAGGAAATGCCGTTCAAGTACAAGGACTGCAAGGCGGAAATGGACCTCATCAACAAGGCGTTCATCGAAACCATGATCGAAGGCGACGCCAACGGACGCGGATTCCAGTACCCGATCCCGACCTACTCCATCACCCGCGACTTCGACTGGAGCGAGACCGAGAACAACCGCCTCCTCTTCGAAATGACCTCCAAGTACGGCACCCCGTATTTCTCCAACTACGTGAACAGCGACATGGAGCCGAGCGACATCCGCAGCATGTGCTGCCGCCTCCGCCTCGACCTCCGCGAGCTCCGCAAGAAATCCGGCGGCTTCTTCGGCAGCGGCGAAAGCACCGGCAGCATCGGCGTCGTGACCATCAATATGCCGCGCATCGCCTACCTCGCCGCGGACGAGGACGACTTCTACAAGAGGCTCGACCACATGATGGACGTCGCCGCGCGTTCGCTGAAGGTAAAACGCCAGGTCATCACGCGCCTCCTCGACGAAGGCCTCTATCCGTACACGAAGCGTTACCTCGGCAAGTTCGACAACCACTTCTCCACCATCGGACTGGTCGGCATGAACGAGGCGTGCCTCAACGCCAAGTGGGTCCGCCGCGACCTCACCGATCCCGCCGCGCAGGAGTTCACCGCGAACGTCCTCAACCACATGCGCGAACGCCTCTCCGACTACCAGGAGAAGTACGGCGACCTGTACAACCTCGAAGCCACGCCCGCCGAGTCCACCGCCTACCGCCTCGCCAAGCACGACCGCAAGCGCTTCCCCGAGATCATCACGGCCTCCAAGGGCGACGACGACACCCCGTACTACACGAACAGCTCCCACCTCCCCGTCGGATACACGGACGACATCTTCTCCGCCCTCGACATCCAGGACAAGCTCCAGACCCTCTACACCTCCGGCACCGTCTTCCACGCCTTCCTCGGCGAGAAGCTCCCCGACTGGAAGAGCGCCGCGAACCTCGTCCGCAAGATCGCCGAGAACTACCGCCTCCCGTACTACACCCTCTCCCCGACCTACTCCGTCTGCAAGAACCACGGCTACATCTCCGGCGAAAAGGAGACCTGCTCCAAGTGCGGCGAGAAGACCGAGGTCTACAGCCGCATCACCGGCTACTACCGTCCCGTCCAGAACTGGAACGACGGCAAGTCCCAGGAGTACAAGGACCGCAAGACCTACGACATCGGCAAGTCCATGCACCACACCGTCAAGCACCATGAAGGCCCCGCGCATGCGGACCCGGCGCACCCCGTCGAGACTGCCGCACCGGCGTCCGCGGGCGCTCAGGACCGCATCATCCTCTTCGCCACCAGCACCTGCCCGAACTGCAAGATGGCGAAGCGCTTCCTCGACCAGGCCGCGATCCGCTACGACGTCATCCTCGCCAACGAGGACATCGCCTCCACCGACCTCTACGGCATCCGCCAGGCACCCACGCTCGTCGTCGTCCGCGGCGGCAAGATGGAGAAGTTCGAGAACGTCTCCAACATCCGCCGCTTCATCGAAGAATCCGCCGCCGTGGCCCTGTAACGGAAAGGAGCGGTTTCCGGCATGATCGACATCCTCATCATCGGAGCCGGGCCCGCCGGCCTCACCGCCGCCGTCTATGCACGGCGCGCGGGCCGGTCGGTCCTGATCCTGGAACGCGAATCCTTCGGCGGGCAGATCGTGTATTCGCCCAAGGTCGAGAACTACCCCGGATTCCTCGCGCTTTCCGGCAGCGAGTTCGGCGAAAAGCTCGTCGACCAGGCGATCCACCACGGCGCGGAACTGGAGCTCGACGAGGTCACCGCCATCCAGGACAACGGCAAGATCAAGTCCGTCCTCACCAAGCGGACGCAGTACCTCTGCAAATCCGTCATCGTCGCCGCCGGATCCCGCCACAGGCCGCTCGGGCTCCCGCGCGAAGACGAGTTCGTCGGGCACGGCATCTCCTACTGCGCGCTCTGCGACGGAGATTTCTACAAGGGCAAGGACATCGCCGTCATCGGCGGCGGCAACACCGCGCTCCAGGACGCTGTGCTCCTCTCCGAAACCGCGAAATCCGTCACGATCGTCCAGAACCTTCCCAAGCTCACCGGCGAGGTCAGCCTCGCACAGATCCTGAAGGCGCGCCAGAACGTGAAGATCGTCTACAACACGGTCGTGACCGAACTCCTCGGCGATGCCGAGCTCACCGGGATCAAACTCAAAAACACCGCGAACGGCGAGGAATCCGAGCTCACGCTCGACGGCGTCTTCGTCGCCATCGGACAGATGCCCGACAACAAGCCGTTCCATGATGTCTGCGACCTCGACGCGGGCGGGTTCATCACCGCGGACGAAGCATGCCTCACGAAGACCCCGGGCGTGTTCGTCGCGGGCGACTGCCGCACCAAGGGCGTCCGCCAGATCGCGACCGCCATCGGCGACGGAGCCACCGCCGCCCTCGCCGCCTGCCGCTACCTGAACGCCCTCGTGTTCTGAACATGGAAACGCACAGCGGCGGCATGGGAATGGGTTTGATCCTTCTGGCGGTCGTCGTCAACGTCGTGATCATCGCCATCGCCCTCGCCTGCCGGAAAAAGAAATAAGCCTCAGGACACGACATACATATCGGCATCAGGAGCCTCCCGGGCAAAATCGGGAGGCTCTTTTTTTGCCGTTTTCAGAGGGAAAGGAGGGGAGGATCACGCGCAGGTGATCTTTTCGGGGCGGCGGGTGATCATGCCGGTGAAGAACGCCGCAAGGCCGTTCAGAATCCCGGCGGCGGCTTTCCGCCCGGCGCAGCCCATCGCCTCGGTCGCGAACGACTCGGCATCGGCGAAATGCAGCAGAAGCTTCAGCGGCGTCGCGGCATCGGCCCCGTGGCGGGCGCATGCGCCGTCGGCCGCGATGCAGAGTTCGTCCACGCAGGCCGCCACAGGCGCCAGAAGCGGCGCGAACGCCAGTTCCGTGACGGGCGTTTCCAGCTCCGATCCGCGCAGAAGCGGGAAGAAGCGCAGCTCCACGCGGAGCGCGGGGAACACGCGCAGGTCGACCGGCTGGACCTTCACCGCGCGGCACTGCGGGGCCAGCAGGCGCGCGGACTCCGCCGAAATCCGGCAGGTGAACTCCTCCGGCGGCAGGATGAATCCCTTGTCGTTCCAGCCCGGTTCCGGCAGGGAAAGGTTCACCGAGCCGACCGCGTCGAGCGAATCCAGGAAATGCTTCGCGAGCTCCAGCACGAGTTCGGTCGAGGAAACGTCCGCGCCGATGGCACGCAGCGTGTTGGACACCTTCCGCGCGACGGCGGCGAGGCGTTCCCCGCTCAGCTGAAGGCGTTCGTTCAGCAGTGCGGCGATCCGGGCGTCCTGGAACCGGTCCGATTCGTCGTCGATGCGCTTCGTGCGCCCGTAGGCCGCGGCGGCTTCGTCCAGGCCGACCGACTGGAGGATGTTCGCGATCATGGCGTCGACCGCGGAGGCTTTCACATACAGAGGGCCGGATTTCGGTTTCCCGGCGCGGCGCAGGGCGTACTCCACGGCGCTGACGGCGTCGCGGGCGAGCGCATCGGATTCCGCGCCTTTTCCGGGCAGGACGGACCGGATGCGGACAGCGAGGTCGTCCGCGTCGAACGGCACGGCGCATCCGTGCGAATCCTGAAGGAAAATCGCCTGTGCGGAAAGTTCGATCATGGTCGGGAATCCTGGTTATCCTCGGGTCAAAGGTTCAAAAGTTCAAAACAGTTCGGGGCGGTTTTCGATCAGGTAACGGTAGCGGTCCAGCACGCGGTCCTTGGTGACGAATCCGAGGCACACGCCGTCGCGCACCACGGGCACCGCCGTTTCGTGGTGCTTCTCGAAGATGGCGATCGCGCGTCCGAGCGTGTCGCCCGGCTTCAGCACGGCTTCCGGCGGCCGCATGATGTCGAAGACCAGCGCGACGTCGTAGAGAGAGGTCTCCAGCAGGTAGTGCCGGAGGTTGTCCAGCGTCACGACGCCCGCGAGATGGCCATCCTGGTCGAGCACGGGGAAGATGTTCTGTGTCGTCTTCATGACCGAAGCCAGCACGCTCCGCATGGAGTCGGTCTCCGCCAGCGGCAGATAGTCCTTCTCGATCAGGCTGTCCGGAATCGCCTGCGTGAGCGCGTGGGCATCGCGCGTGCCGTCCGGGTCGCCGCCGCGGAACCGGATCATCGTCTTGTAGACGTTGTGCGCGCAGAGCTTGCGGCAGACGAACGTGGAGAGCGCGGAGACGATCATCAGCGGGATGAAGAGCTTGTAGCCGCCCGTGAGCTCGGCGATCAGGAAGATGCCGGTCAGCGGCGCGTGCATCACGCCCGCCAGCACGCCGCCCATCCCGATGGCGAGGAAGTTCATTTCGCTGATGTGTCCGCCCCAGACCAGCCCGGCCATATGGACCAGTTTCGCGATGGAGTAGCCCAGGAACGCACCGATGAACATCGACGGGGCGAAGATGCCGCCGTCCGCGCCGCTCTCCAGGCTCGAGATTGAGACCATCGCCTTCAGGAACACCAGCAGGAACGTCAGCAGCAGGAACACCCGCGGATGCGAGAAGGCCGCCGCGACCGGACTGCCCTCGTACAGGGCCTCCGGACGGGCGATCAGACAGCTGATGAACGGGTAGCCGTCGCCGCGCAGGGCGGGGAAAAGCAGGATCGCCAGATACAGGACCGCGCACCCGATCAGCCCCCTCGCCCACGGATTCTTCACGTTTCCGTACCGTTTTGAGATCCGCGTGTACATCTTGATGACGAACACGGACACGAGGCCGGCGGCGGCCCCGAGGATCACATAGTACGGCACCGCGCGGAGATTCCACGGCAGCAGGTCGAAATTATAGGGGTGCGGCGGATAGATGTGCTGGGACACGATCAGCGCCGTCGCGGACGACAGGATCAGCGGGATGATCGCCGGGATCGCGCTCGCGGTCTTCGGCAGCAGGATCTCCATGGCAAAGAATGCGCCCGCGACGGGGGTGTTGAACATGGCGGAAATGCCCGCAGCGCCGCCGCAAGCCAGCAGCAGGATGCGGTTTTCGTGGTTCAGCAGCAGGCTGCGGGCGACGTTGCTGCCGATGGCCGCGCCGGTCTGTGCCACGGGAGCCTCGAGTCCGGCGGACACGCCGAACCCGACGCTGACGCCGCTGGTGATGATGTGGGAGAAGGTCTTGTGAAGCGGGATCGCGCCCGTGCGGTTCTTCACGCTCATGATGACTCCCGCCAGGCCGCGTTCGTATTTGCCGCGCATGATGACCTGCGCCACGAAAATGCAGAAGAAGACGCCGATCGCGGGCGTCGCGGGGAGCACCCAGACCGCCCAGGAAGCATCCGCGGGGATGAGCTCCACCAGCGACTGCACCAGATGCACCACCGCTTTCATCAGCGCGCCCGCCACGCCGGACAGCAGTCCGACCAGCACGCTCAACAGGATGATGTAGTTCTGCTCGCCGAGCGTCTTCTGGAACGGGTTGGCGAGACGGAGGAATCGGCCGTGGAGCCAGGAAAGGAACGAAAAATGCATGTCGGGCGGTCTTTCTGCTCAGCTGATCTTCCCGCCGCGGGACGCCTTGCCGCCGTGGCTGTGCCCCATGCTGCGGATCTCATCGATGAATTCGTCGATGTCCTTGAAATCGCGGTAGACGGATGCGAAGCGCACATACGCGACCTTGTCGACCTGGCGCAGGGCCTCCATCGTGCGGTTGCCGACCTCGTTGGACGGCACTTCGCGTTCGTAGTCGGACTCCAGGCTGCTCGTCACCTGCGACACGATCATGTCGATCGCCTCCGGCTTCACATCGCGTTTCCAGCAGGCTTTCTCGATCCCCGCCCGGATCTTGTTCGGATCGAAATCCTCCCGCGAATTGTCGCGTTTCACGACTTTCAGTTCCGCCTGGATGATCTCCTCGTGCGTGGTGAACCGGTGTCCGCAAGCCGTGCATTCGCGGCGGCGGCGCACGGCGGCGCCGTCTTTCGAAGCGCGGGAATCGATCACGCGGTCTTCCTGGCAACCGCAGCGGGGACAGCGCATAAGGGAACTCTCCTGAAAAAAATGATCCGGTCGGGAGGGGAGAAAAAGGGCGCAGAGCGGATTGTTACCGCATGCGCTGCTTCACATCGTTCTTCTTGAACTTGAGATAAGTGGCGTCGTCCTGGTTGATCTCGTACGGGGTGATGTTGAGCGAGATCCCGCGGAACGTCACTTCGGAGTCGGGGTCGACGATGAACATCAGGCGGACATAGCGCGCCTTGCAGTTCTCATTGGCGAGGAAGAAGAGGCGGAAGGAATAGTTTTTGAACGATTCATCGAACTCGTTCAGGTTGAACCCCTGGTGGCGTTCGCCGATGAGATTCTGTTCGGCGTCGCAGAAATCCACGCCGAGCGAGAACGATCCCCTGCCCTTCGCATCCGCGACGATGTCGAGGATCGAGTCGTCGTTGACGTCGTAGTATCCGCAGTAGTAGCAGAGCGCCGGCCTGTCGTTCGTCCGCATGGTAAAGAGGTTGGCGGACGGATCATGCTTGTCGCCGGCGGCGTTCAGTTCAAAATACTCGGGCTTCGAGAAGAAGCCGTCCTCGCGGTTGCGCCAGCCGTTCGGCATGAATGCGTCCTTTTCCGCATGGAAACGGCTCGTGTACAGCGGCGGATCGGGCAGATGGGAACAGGAGCAAAGGAGACAGAAAAGCATTGAAACAAGGAAAAGATGTTTCATTTCAGGAAAACCTTTCGGAATATTTGGTTCGTATCATTAATAAAAAACACTGCAGAAAAATTTAATCCTGAAACCGGTAAAATGCAAGCGGATTTTGAAAAAAAGTTCTCCCGGACTTGAAAAAAAGCTTTTCCGGCTTATCTTATTAGAGACACAAAACAGCAAAAAGAGGTGTCCGGCAGCCGCTCTTCGCGTCCGGCGGATGCCCGCACCATCAGAAAGAGCCCCATGCCCGACACCATAAAACTCTCGATCGTGATCCCCGTCTACAACGAGGAGCATTACATCGATGCCATCCTCGAACGCGTCCTCGCCGTCCGCTTCCAGCCCGGTGTCGAGCTGGAACACATCGTCGTGGACGACCATTCCACGGACAGGACTTGGGAACGCCTCCAGCCCTGGGCGGAACGCGGGTTCAAACTGAAGCGGCACGAAGTCAACGGCGGCAAGGGAGCCGCGCTCCACACCGGATTCGCCATGGCCACCGGCGACGTCATCACGGTCCAGGACGCCGATTTCGAGTACAGCCCGGAGGAACTCCCGTCCGTGCTCCAGCCCATCCTCGACGGCAAAGCGGACGTCGTCTTCGGCGCACGCACGTCCATCCTGCGGACCGGCACGCACCAGGTCATGCTTTACTGGCATTCCAAGATCAACGAATTCCTCACGCGGTACTGCAACATGTTCTCCAACCTCGCGCTTTCCGACATGGAGTGCTGCTACAAGATGGTCCGCACCGAATTCCTGCGGAAGATCGTCCTCCGGGAAAAGCGCTTCGGATTCGAACCCGAATTCACCCTCAAGATCGCGCGTCTCCATCCCCGCGTCTGGCAGGTGCCGGTCTCCTACGCCCCCCGAAGCTACGAGGAAGGTAAGAAGATCAACTGGAAGGACGGCGTCTCCGCGCTCCGGTGCATCATCCAGTACGGCCTTTTCCGGCTCTGACGCCGCCCCTCAATCAAAAAGCAACAACAGGAGGACCCGCCCGTGATAATCGCAAACAGAAACATGACGCCCGGCATGGTCGTCCTGCTGGTCATCCTCGCGATCCTCTTCGCCTTCATCGTGGTGCCGGTCCTGATCATCGGCGGGTTCTGCTGGCTCGTCTGCCAGGCCATAACGGGCAGTTCCCCCGCCGAGCTCTACCTCAGAAACAAGGCCCGCAGGCATACCCGCAACTACGAAGGCCCGTTCGAACGGGAGACTCCTCCGCAGGATGCGGACGGCACATCCGCGGACGGGGACGACACGATCGAATGCGAAGTCATCAGCGCCCGCACGCTGGACGAAAACGGACGCGAGATCCATTAATCCCAAACGGAGACAAGACTCCATGAAAAAAACAATTCCACAGCATCTCCTCCTCTCCGCAGCAGCCATGCTCTGCACGGTCCTTTCCGCACAGTCTCCGATCTTGGATGCGGAGATCAGCCTTACCCCGACGGCCTCCAACGGTTCGCCGTTCAACGGCGGCGTCTTCGAAGGCTGGGGCACCTCGCTCTGCTGGTGGGCGAACCGCGTCGGCTACAGCGACAAGCTCACGGACGCGGCGGTGGACGCGTTCTTCGACCCGGACAAGGGGCTGGGACTGAACATCGTGCGCTACAACATCGGCGGCGGCGACGATCCTTCCCACCGCCACATCACGCGATCCGATTCCAACATGCCGGGCTTCGCGCAGCCGGTTCCGAGCCCGGTCCCCGGCGCGATCGAGGTGGACGACGACGGGATCGCCATCTACGACTACGACTGGGACCGCGACAGGAACCAGATGAACGTCCTGACGAAGATCCTCGCCCGCAACCCGGACACGCTCGTCGAGGCCTTTTCCAACGCCCCACCGTACTTCATGACGTGGAGCGGATGCTCCAGCGGAGGCCGCGGCGAGCACAAGGACAACAATCTGAGGCCGGAATACGTCGCCCCGTTCGCCGAATTCCTCGCCGACGTCGTGAAGCATTTCCGCGACGACCTCCACATCAGGCTGAACAGCATCGACCCCTTCAACGAGCCGTCGTCCGGCTTCTGGGGCGCATTCAGCAACAAGCAGGAAGGCTGCGACATCAAGGACAACAAGCTCAAAAGCGAGGTCATCCTTGCTCTCGACAAGGCGCTCCGCAGGCGCGGCGTCCGCGACGGCATCCTCATCGCGGTCGCCGATGAGACCTCCATGGACCTCTCCATCGACACCTACAGGGCACTGTCGCCCGATGCGAAAAAGGCCGTCGGCCGCATCAATACGCATTCCTACAGCGGCAGCCGCAGGACGGACCTGCGCAAACTCGCCGCGGGCGAAAACAAGCACCTCTGGATGAGCGAGGTCGACGGCAACAGCACCATCGGAGGCCAGGCTGCGGGAGACATGGGCGGCCCGCTCTGGCTCGCCAAACGCATCATCGAGGACATGAACGGCATGAGGCCGTCCGCCTGGGTGCTCTGGCAGGTCATCGACCGCCACCGCTCCGACTTCAACGCCGCCGAACGCGCGAACACGTCCCTCGCCGGGTCCTACTGGGGACTCGGCATCGCCGACCATTTCGAGGAGAAGCTCCTCCTCGGCAAACGTTACTACGCCTTCGGCCAGTTCTCCCGTTACATCCGTCCCGGCGACCGCATCATCGCCTCCTCCCCGTACACGCTCGCAGCATACAACAGCGAGTCCGGCAGGATCGCGATCGTCGCGGTCAACGACTCCGGCACGGAACGCCCCGTAAAGTTCGATCTCAGGGCATTCGATCGGATCCCCGCGGATTCCGCGAAGGTCATCCGCACCAGCGGGCCGGTCAATTCGGGGGAAAACTGGAACGAAAACATCCCGGAGGTCCCGATCCGCCTCAAAACGCTGGCCGTCCGGCTCGCGCCGTTCTCCATTACCACGTTCGTCATCGGCAAACCCCGCTGACAGATAACGTTCGTTCCCTGACGTACGATTCCGCCTCCTCGCTTCCGCCCGCGGAATGCTGTCGTTTTGCGTGATCGCCCGCCCCTGCAAATATTATCGTATTCCTTCACGTTAAGTTTACGTTAATATTACCATCCAATTTGTTTTTTCGTTTTCCGCATATATAATATTTTCCGTCAACGCTTTTTTCTTTTGTCTCCCAACATGCGGAAAACGACATGCCCACGACCACCTATCTGACCAGGGACGGACTCGAGATCACACCCGTCATTTTCGGGACCAGCTGCCTCGGCAACCTCTACCGCGCCCTGCCATACGAAACGAAGCTGGAGCTCGCAAAAGCCTGGTTCCGCACCGCCGCGAAGCCCGCGATCGACTCCGCCGGGAAATATGGGGCGGGGCTCGCGCTCGAATCCGTCGGACGGGCGCTCCGCGACCTCGCCGTCCCGCCAGGCGGCATCACCATCAGCGTGAAGCTCGGCTGGCGCCGCAAACCGCTCACGGCGGCGGAGCCGACGTTCGAGCCGGGCGTCTGGGCCGGCCTCGAATACGACGCCGTGCAGGACATCTCCTACCGCGGCATCATGCGGTGCTACGACGAGGCGGCCGAATTCCTCGGCGGGGAGTATGCCATCGATCTCGTTTCCGTGCACGACCCCGACGAATTCCTCGCCGGAGGCGGCGCGGCCGAAGACATCCTCGGCGCATACCGTGCGCTTTTCGAACTCAAGAAGGCCGGGCGTGTCCGCGGCGTCGGCATCGGAGCGAAGGACTGGCACGTCATCCGCAGCCTCTACGGCAGCATCCGCTTCGACTGGGTCATGTTCGCATGCGCACCGACGATCCTCCGGCATCCGCGCGAACTCCGCGAATTCATGCACGAGCTCAAGGCCGACGGCGTCGGCATCATCGACTCCGCGCTCTTCAACGGCGGATTCCTCACCGGCGGCTCCATGCTCGACTACCGCAAGGCCGATCCGGTCCGGGACGCGGCGCTCTTCCAAAAACGCGCCGACTACCTCGCCGTCTGCAGGGACTACGCCGTCGATCCCGCCGCGGCCGCCGTCGAATTCGGATTCCGCCAGCCCGGCGTCACCGCCGTGTCGCTGAACACCTCCGACCCGGCCCGCATCCCGGTCAACGCCTCCTACGCCCGGTACCGCGCTCCGGAAGAATTCTGGAGCGAACTCATCCGCAGAAAGGTCATCGACGATGAAAATTGACGCGCACCACCATTTCTGGCACTACAACACGCAGGACTACGGCTGGATCTCCGACGAGATGTCCGTGCTCCGCCGCGATTTCCTTCCCGCCGACCTGAAACCCGAGCTCGACCGCGCCGGGATCGACCGCGTGGTCTCCGTGCAGGCGCGCCAGTGCGTCGAGGAGACCGAATGGCTCCTGAAGCTCGCGGAGGAAAACGACTTCATCGCGGGCGTCGTCGGCTGGCTGCCCATCGCCTCGCCCGATTTCCCCGCCCTGCTCGAACGTTTCGCCGCGAACCCGAAACTCCGCGCCGTCCGGCACGTGGTCCAGGACGAACCGGACGACCGCTTCATCCTCGGCGAGATGTTCAACCGCGGCATCGACCGCCTGCCCGCCGCGCATCTGGCGTACGACATCCTGATCTTCGAACGCCACCTGCCCTATGCGGTCGAGTTCGTGCGGAACCACTCCGAGGAGCAAATCTTCGTGCTCGACCACATCGCCAAGCCGAAGATCGCCGCCGGCGAAATGCAGCCCTGGGCGGACAACCTCCGCAAGCTGGCGGCATTCCCGAACGTCTTCTGCAAGCTCTCCGGTCTCGTGACCGAGGCGGACATCCATAACTGGACGCCCGGCCAGCTCCGCCCCTACGTTGAGACCGTGCTGGACGCCTTCGGGCCCGCCCGCGTCATGTACGGCTCCGACTGGCCGGTCTGCACCTGCGCCACCACCTATTCCGCCTGGCGCGGACTCGTCGGCGAATTCATCTCGCAGCTCAGCGAACCCGAACAAGCTCAAATCATGGGCGGGACCGCCCTGAAAGCATATTTTGGAGGTTGATTCATCATGCGTGCATTTTCCATCACCGCGCCGTTCCAAACCGGTTACCTCGACATCCCCGAACCCGAGCTCACTTCCGGCAGCGTCCTGCTCGCCGTCAAGTTCGTCGGGCTCTGCGGCAGCGACCTCAACACGTTCCGCGGCAAAAACCCGCTCATCACCCTGCCCCGCATCCCCGGCCACGAGATCAGCGCCGTCATCGAGGCCGTCGGACCCGGCGTCCCGGACTGCTGGCGCGTCGGACAGAAGGTGACCGTCTCCCCGTACACGAACTGCGGCATCTGCCCCAGCTGCCTCGCCGAACGCCCGAACTGCTGCCAGTTCAACCAGACCCTCGGCGTGCAGCGCGACGGCGCGCTCACGAAACATATCGTCGTACCCTGGACCAAGCTCTTCGACGCCAACGCCATGAAGCAGGAGGAGATCGCCCTCATCGAACCGCTGACCGTCGGCGGCCACGCGTCCGACCGTTCCGGCGCGACCGAGGACAGCATCGCCGCCGTGATCGGCTGCGGGGCCGTCGGGCTCGGCGCCGTGCTCGGACTCGCCCGCAAAGGCGTCCGCAAGATGATCGCGATCGACGTCGATCCCGAAAAACTCGCCCTCGCCCGCGAATTCGGCGCGACCGACGTGATCGACTCTTCGAAGACCGACCTCCACCAGGCGCTCGCCGACCTCACCGGAGGCCGCGGCCCGAACGTCGTCATCGAGGCGGTCGGACTCCCGCAGACTTTCCGCGCCGCCGTCGACGAAGTCGCGTTCGCCGGGTGCGTCACCTACATCGGCTACGCCAAGGCCCCGGTCGAATACGAGACCAAGCTCTTCGTCCAGAAGGAGCTCGACATCCGCGGCTCCCGCAACGCCATGGCGTGCAATTTCCGCCGCGTGATCGACTTCGCCGCCCGCGGGCTCTTCCCGATCAGCAAGATGATCTCCCGCGTCTACGGGTTCGACCGGGCCGGGCAGGCGCTTCAAGACTGGCACGACGCCCCCGCGAAAGTCTGCCGCTACCTCATTTCCGTGGATTGAAAGGATTTAAAAATATGAAACAGCTGACCCGTGAAACTCCCCTGACCCGCCCCGTTCGCGTTCTCCAGTTCGGCGAGGGCAATTTCCTGCGCGCGTTCGTCGACTGGATGATCGACCGCATGAACAAGGCGGGCGTATTCGATTCCGCCGTCCGGATCGTCCAGCCCCTGCCCCAGGGCATGTGCAACGTGATCAACGCCCAGGGCGGTCTCTACCACGTGATCCTGCGCGGCGTGAAGGACGGCCGGGTGGTGGAGCAGATCGAACAGATCGACTGCGTGAAGGACTGCATCAACCCCGCCACGGACTGGGACAAGGTCGTCGAAGCCGCCCTCGATCCCGATCTTCGCTTCGTCTTCTCGAACACGACCGAAGCGGGCATCGAATACCGTCCCGACGCCGACACGTTCCCCTCGAAGGTCGCGAAGCTCGTCACCGCCCGTGCGAAGGCCGGGCTCGGCGGCCTCATCTTCATCCCGTGCGAGCTCATCGAGCACAACGGGCGGAAGCTCCGCGAATGCGTCCTGAAATACCTCTCCGATCCCGAGGTCATCCGCTATGTCGAGGACAAGTGCATCTTCTGCAGCACGCTCGTCGACCGCATCGTGGCAGGCTATCCGCGCACCGACGCCGCGAAATACTGCGAGAAGCTCGGGATCGAGGACAAGCTCCTCGACTGCGGCGAACCGTTCTTCTTCTTCGTGATCGAAGGCCCCGCCGGGGTCGAGCGGGAACTCCCCGCGAAGAAGGCCGGGCTGAACGTCCTCTTCACGGACGACCAGACCCCGTACCGCACGCGCAAGGTGCGTTTCCTGAACGGCGCGCACACCGCCAGCGTGCTCGGCGCGCACATGGCGGGATTCACGTTCGTGGACGAGATGGTCCGCGACGAAAAGTTCGGGAAGTTCCTGCGGACCGTCCTCTTCGAGGAGGTCATGCCGACCGTGAACCTGCCCGAGGCGGAGAAACAGGCCTATGCGGAATCCGTGCTGGAACGCTTCGCGAACCCGTACGCCCAGCACAGGCTGCTCTCCATCGCGCTGAACTCCGTTTCCAAGTGGAAAGTCCGTGTCCTCCCGACGCTCCTCGACTATCTCAAACTCACCGGCAGGCTCCCCGCCTGCCTCACGCAGTCCATGGCATACCTCATCGACTTCTACCGTTCGTGCGAGATCAACGACGCGCCGGAGGTGAAGGCGTTCTTCGCCGGCAAGCCCGATGTAAAGGCCATCCTCGGCAAGTCCGAATTCTGGGGCATGGACCTGAACACCATCCCCGGCTTCACCGCCGCCGTGGAACAGGGAGTCACGAAGCAGCCATGATCATCCATCCGCTCGACAACGTGGAGGTCCGCGACGACGGCCACAAGTACGCCATCCGCCCCATCGCGCCGGGCGAAAACGTGATCAAGTACGGCATGCCGATCGGACACGCGAAGGCCGCGATCGCACCCGGCGAACACGTCCACACGCACAATCTGGCGTCCAACCTCGCCGGACGCCTCGAATACACGTACAAGCCGGATTTCAAGCCGCTTGCCATCAAGGCCGACCGCACCTTCGCCGGATTCCTCCGCCCGGACGGACAGGCGGGCGTCCGCAACGACCTGTGGGTCATCCCGACCGTCGGCTGCGTGAACGACCTCGCGCGGCGGCTCGCGGATGCCGTCGGCGGCATCGCGCTTACGCACCCCTACGGCTGCTCCCAGCTCGGCGGCGACCACGAATGCACGGCGAACCTGCTGGCGGCCTTCGCGCACCACCCGAACGCCGGCGGCGTGCTGGTCGTCGGGCTCGGATGCGAGAACAACACGCTCGACAGCTTCAAGGAACGCCTCGGCGACATCTCCAGGCTCAATATCCGGTTCCTGCGCGCGCAGGACGACGGCGACGAATACGCCCGCGGGTTGGAACTCCTCGCCGAGCTCGACGCCGCCCGCGTCAAAGTCCGCACGGACATCCCCGTGTCCGCGCTCCGCGTCGGCCTCAAATGCGGAGGTTCCGACGGGCTCTCCGGCCTGACCGCGAACCCGCTCGTCGGGCGGTTCTCCGACTGGCTGGCGGCGCAGGGCGGCACGACCGTCCTGACCGAGGTCCCGGAGATGTTCGGCGCGGAGACCCTGCTCATGAACCGCTGCGTCTCCCGCGAGGTCTTCGACAAATGCGTCGCCATGATCAACGGCTTCAAGAGCTACTACGAGCGCCACGGCCAGCCCATCGACGAGAATCCGTCCCCCGGCAACAAGGCGGGCGGCATCTCCACGCTCGAAGACAAATCCCTCGGCTGCGTCCAGAAGGGCGGATCGTCGCCCGTCGTCGACGTCCTCGAATACGGACAGCGCCTCAGCAAGTCCGGTTTGAACCTGCTTGCCGGCCCCGGAAACGACCTCGTCGCCTCCTCCGTCCTCGCCGCCGCGGGCTGCCAGATCGTTCTCTTCACCACCGGACGCGGCACGCCGTTCGGCACGGTCGTCCCGACCGTCAAGATCGCCACGAACACCCGTCTGGCGCAGTCCAAGCCGCACTGGATCGACTGGGACGCCCAGGGGCGGCCCGACACCGCGGAATTCGTCGAATTCGTCCTGAAGGCCGCTTCCGGCGAAATCGCCGTCAACAACGAAAAGAACTGCGCCCAGGAAATCGCCATCTTCAAGGACGGCGTCACGCTCTGAGTTCCCGGCTCATCGGGGCACAAAAAAATGCTTCTCCTGTTCGGGGGAAGCATTTTTTATGGATCAGAAATCCGGGATCTCTGTCGGGATCAGTTCCCGGACTGTGCCGTCAGATTGACATTGAGGGTGTGCTCGTCCAGCGTATAGGCTCCGGCGGAGAAGAGGCCGACGGCGGGGACCAGGAAAATGACCGTGCCCACGATGTCCATGACGCCGCACGTCCCCAGATGCCGTCCGACTCTGTAAATCTGCGGATCGTATCCGGCTTTCTTGACCATGATCTCGCCCCCTTTGCAGGATACGGGGACGTTGCACGGAGTGGTTCCCTTGAAGTTGTTATTCACATACACCTGCGCCCCGGAAGGCACGGTATTGACCGCGACCTCCTCGGTTTTCGGCGCGAAGAAGGAACATCCGTTCGTTGCCAGCAACAAAAGGGAAGCCATAGCGATATTGACGACAGGTGATTTTTTCATAGTCTGCCTCTCCGGTTGAAAGATTGTGATATCCGGCGCGTCCTTCGGGGACGGCGCGGATGATAAGGGACGAATACAATACATTATTCCATTTTTCCAAAAAAGCAAGCGGAAAAAAAGAAAAGATGTGTTATTCCTGAATATGCCGGCATGAAAAAGCCGCCGCCCGGAAAACCGGACGGCGGCGAGGGAGAAGCAAATTGATGCTTGATTGAATCCGGCTCAATTCTTCGCGGTGGCGCCGGAAGAAAGCTTGTTCTTAGCTTTCAGAGCTTCCTTCTGGACCTCTTGAGCCTTTTTAAGCAGCGCTTCGGCAGCCTTCTTGGCTTTTTCGTCCTTGGGCGCAGCGATATCAGCTTGAGCTTTTGCGATCACAGCAGCGATCTGCTCAAGGTGAAGCTGGGCCTTGCTCAGCTCAGCGGCATCCAGATTGGCTTTTGCTACGGCTTTTGCAGCGTCATCGGCAGCCTTCGCGACAGCCTCCTTGGCCTCTTCGACGACAACGTTGGCCTTGGCCATGAGGAGATAGGCTTGGGCATCTGCCATCTCGGCTGTAGCCTTTTTGACAACTTTTTCGGCGTTAGCCTGGGCTTTTTCAACAGCCTTCTTGGCTTTCTCAATGTCCTTTTCGTTTTTGGAAGCAACCGCCTTTTCGTATTCAACCGTGGCTATTTCAACCTTGGTCTCGGCCTTTTTGATGTCCTTTTGAATCTGCTCGATGTACTTATTAGTCTTGCCGACCTCTTCATTCGCATACTGCAGTTTCGTGAACTCGGGAAGGCCGTTGGTCCAGAAGGAGAAGTAAAGGTAGATGGTCAGGATCATGCCGACCACGATGAGCGTGGTGACGATGTCGACCGGGTGGATGGAAGCACGGACTTCAGCCTTGTTGATGGAGGCGAATGTGAGACCCTCGATCTGCTTGGCATCGGGAGCCTTGGTCAGCAGGGAGACGAGGATGAGGACGATCGCGGTGGAGAGGAAGAGGATGCCGCAGGCGTAGTAGGCGTTGTAGTCGCCGATAGCCGCGAGGAACGCGGGATTCTCGATCTTGCCTTTGCCGAAGAAGGTCTGGATGGTCAGCTTGCCCATACCGAGGATGAAGCCGACGGTAAGGCCCCAGACGGCGCCCTTGGCGTTGATGCGTCCCCAGAAGATGCCCAGGAGGAACGTGGCGGTGATCGCCGGAGCGAGGAAGCTCTGGACGTTCTGGAGGTAGTCATAGAGACCGCCGCCGCCCTGTGCGACCTGCTTCATGATCGGGATCCAGATGAGGCCGCAGACGACGACCACGGTGGTCGCGATCTTACCGACGTAGACCAGTTCCTTTTCGGTGGCATTCTTTTTCAGTTTCTGATAGATGTCAACCGTGAAGAGGGCCGCGGAGGAGTTGAAGAGGGAGGAGAGGGAGCTCATGAGAGCGGCGAGCAGGCCGGCGATCACGAGGCCGCGGAAGCCGGGTTTGAGCAGCTGGATCACGAGGGTCGGGAACACTCTGTCGCCATCGGTTCCCAGCGAGGTGATGAGACCGGCATCGGTACTCGCCTTAAGCGGAAGCGCAAAGGTGCTGTTGGCCGGGGGATTGGCATTGATGGCAGCGCCGATCAGGCCGGGGATGAGGAAGATCATGACGGGCATGACTTTCAGGGCGGCGCCCCAGATCGTGCCGCGGCGGGCGATCGTCAGGTTCTTGGCAGCCAGCGTACGCTGCACGATGTACTGGTCGGTGCACCAGTACCAGATACCGATGATCGGGGAGGCGATGCAGATGGCGAGCCAGGGGAAGTCCTTATCGGACAGCGGGTGCCAGAGCGCATACTGAGAAGCGTGCGTGGCGGTGAAATCGCGGAGCTGAGCCCAGCCCTTCACGATTTCGCCGTTGCCGCCGCCGAGCATGCTCAGACCGGCATACAGGATGAAGATGGAGCCGAGCAGCAGGATGATGGCCTGGCAGGCGTCGGTGTAGAGGACGGCGCGAAGGCCGCCGAACACGGAGTAGATGCCGGTCAGGATGATGGTCAGGAGGGCACCGGCCCAGAACGCGTCAAGACCGAACATCGTGAAATCGGGGAAGAGAACGTTGAACACGAGGGCGCCGGCGTACACGGTCACGGAGACCTTCGTCAGAACGTAGGCCGCGAGGGAAATGATGGAGAGGATCCAGCGGGCGGTCGGGCTGAAGCGCTTCTCGAGGAATTCCGGCATCGTGAAGACCTTCGACCGATAGTAATACGGCACGAAGACCCAGCCTAACATGAGCAGGACCCAAGCATGGAGTTCCCAGTGGGCGAGGGAGAGACCGGTGTTCGCGCCGGAACCGGCGAGACCGACGATATGCTCGGATCCGACGTTACTGGCGAAGAGGCTTCCGCCGATGGCGAACCATCCGATGTTGCGGCTGCCGAGGAAGAAGTCGGAAGCGGTGTTCTGGCCCCGGGAGGCGTAAATCGCCACGCCGGCAATGATCACGAAGTAGGCGATGATCACGATCCAGTCGAGCGTCGCAAGGGACACGGAGTCCGAAGCCGTTTTCGTCGCAGCATCAAGCGCTTGCGACGCGGCATCTGCCACGGGGGCGGATCCAAGGGCTTCAGCCGCTTTTTCGTTCACCGAATCGGCGAGACCGGCCGCTGCCATGAGAATCCAGTTGAGTGTGTTAACCATTTGTTTCTGGTCCTTTCTTTAGTTTTTATGTTGGGAGAATCGTGTCTTTAAACAATTTTAACTAAAAAATACACCGCACAAGCGGAAAAATCAACCCCGGAACGGACAAAAACGGCTTTTTTTCAGGTTTTCTTTCCTTATTTCCTAAAGAATGACGGAATAAATGCTCGAAAAAACATTGTTCCGCCTCGTGCGCCGAGGTCACTGCCGCTGGGAATACGGTCGGTCCTTGCTCCACAGACGCAGATCCAGCTCCATGACGTCGAACACGCTCAGGATCTCCTTCAGTTCCTCCTGCGTCCTTCTCGCCGTTTCTTCGCCCATGTCGCCGCGCGACGGCATCTCGAAGAGGTCCCGTCCGCTTTCGATCGGGATCGCAATATAGACGCTGGAATCCATAAATGCGAACGCGATCCTGGAGACGCCTTTGCGGAAGCGTTCCGACAGCGCCAGCATCGTGCGCATGAGTTTCGGCGACAGGATGTACCGCGCCTCCACATCGTTCTCCGTGTAAACCACGAACTTCTTTTCGAACGCCGGGTCCTCCATCCGGGTCATGTGACCGCGTCCGGGAAGGCTGATCTTCTGGAGGAAATTGCCGACGACCTGCCCGAAGGCAGCCTCGGCGGTGTCCGGCAGCACCCAGTGGCTGTACTTGAAATCCTTGTTGAAGTCGGCGATCAGGAAGACGCCCTGAAAGAAGGTGTGGTATGTCGTATTCTTGCCGTCGGAGTGCTTTTCCTGCACTTTGAGCTCGCTGAAGCGGACCGGAATGCCCTTGTACGTGCCGAAGACCAGGTCCTCACCGGTGTAGGAACTGGGGGTGTTGGAAAAGATCTTCGAACGGCGGAATTCCTCTTTCGGGATGCAGCCGCTCGGATTGTAGGCAAGCCCGGGGTCGATGTCCTTCAGCAGAGACGGCACGACCAGCTTTTTGTATTTGAGCTTCACGCCGTGCATCATGCCGACGTATGCGGAGACCGCCAGAACGATGCCGAGGATCAGGATGAACGGCAGAAATGAATTTGCCGCCGCCGCGACGGCAAGGGTGATGACAACGGACACGGCGAAAATGGCGATGCCCCCCGTCAGGGCTTTTTTCCGTGTGGTGTCGCGGAGTTCCCTCAGTTCGGCAAGCGACTCATTCAGCCCCGCGATGGTACGCGAATGGCCATCGGGGCTTCGGTCGGGGTCGGTGGCGTTCATTTTCGGGGAGATGCAGACCGGATATTATTGGAAAAGGTCGCCGACGTTCGGATTCGCGCGGTCTTCCGGCGCGGCCTCGAACAGAGGGGACTCCGTGTAGCCGAACATGCCTGCGAGCAGGTTGTTCGGGAAGATGCGGATCGCGAGGTTGTAGTCGGTGACGGCGGCGTTGTAGGCGCGGCGCGAAGCGGAGATCTGCTCCTCGACCTCGTTCAGGGACCGCTGGAGCTGGACCACATTCGCGGACGCCTTCAGGTCGGGATACGCCTCGACCTGCACCATCACGCTTTTCAGCACACCGGACAGTTCCTTGTCCAGGCTGAGGCGTTCGGCGGGGTCGGTCGCGGATGCCGCGCGGGTGCGGAGCTCCGTCAGTTTCTCCAGCGTGCCGGATTCGTGCTTCATGTACGCCTTCACGCTCGACACCAGGTTCGGGACCAGGTCGCAGCGCTTCTTCAGCTGCACGTCGATGCCTGCAAACGCGTTCTGCACGTTCGCGCGCTTCGCCGCGAGGGTGTTGTAGACGATGATCACGAAAATAATGATGACGACGGGAATGATCAGAAGAAAAAGCAGGGGCATGTCGGGAGACCTTTCCGATGGAGAACAAGACGATTTGCGGGGAGTTTGCTATAACAAATCAATATATCACCAAACAGCCGCAAATCAAGACGCGCTTGCATTTTTTGTGGAAAAAAACGGACGCCGGGCCGCGATCCCGTCACAGGACCGCCGTCCGGCGCAACGCAGGTGAAATGAAATGCGAGCCCGTTACCGTTTCAGGTCGGGGTCATCCGACCAGCTGCCGCCCGTCGAACTCTCGAAGTACTGGTACAGTCTGCTCGGGTCCTGCCCCCGGAGCGTGGAATAGATGCTGCCGTACGCGACGTGCCCGTCCAGATACAGGAGGGGGATGATGCCCTTGTGGATCGAGTCCCAGTTTTCGCCGGTAGCGTCAGAGGCAGTCCGGTTGGGACGCAGATGGAACGGCGCGCAGATTTCATACTGATCATCGCTGTTTGACGCCACGTTTTTGAAATTGCTCCAGCGTTCGCCAATGATGATCAGGTCGGCCGGCATCCTGACATCGGGGATGCGGCTTTGGCAGACTTTCTTGGAATGATCCGTCATGGTCCAGCCCCCTCGCGGATCATTGCGTCCATAGCTTTGCGCGCCGCTCGAAGCATCGGACGGACAGTGCGCGATTTTCAGGATGCTCTGAGCGATGGCATCGATCTTGCCTTCCTCAAATCTGGCAAAACCGTCAGCTGGGAATTCATAGGAACTGCCCGCTGTTTTCGCCATTTGCCCCAGCCAATTCTTCCAGTTGCCGAGCAGACCTTTGAGGCTGCCGTTGTTTTCCATCGCAAAGCTGTGGATGTATTCTCCGAAATTCCTCTGGTTGGAGATGCACTGTGCGCGCTCGCCGGCCTCGCGGCTGTTGCTCGTCACGGCAAGAATCAGGGCAGCGAGGACCGCAATGATCACTACGACGACCAGAAGCTCGATCAGGGTAAAGCGGCAGAGTCTTCCGCAACGGCCGGAAACAGCGTATCTTTTTTTCATGGGGCGAAATCCTTTTTGTAAAAGCCGAACAAAAAAGAGGGGGATTGATTCTTACATACGAAATATACCATACTGTAAAAAAAAAACAAGTCCGGAACGGACAAAGTTTTGAAAAAAAAATCACAATGAATGCCTGCTTTTTGAACGGCCGAAGGAAAAGCTTTTGTTTTTTCGCTCGGTGACCGTTCGGCCTCGCCCGGCTTCGCGGATTCCCGCGGGGTGTCTTCGCCGCCTGTCCGGGCGGCGATAGAGAGCAGAGGATCAGAAGAGGTTCTGGGAGAGGCAGTGCAGCGCCCCGCCCTCCAGGATGATGTTCGCACAGTCGACGGGAATGACGGCACGACCGGGGAAACACTCGCCGATGATCGCTGCGGCGCGGGCATCGTTATGCGGCTGACGGTAGGACGGCACCAGCACGGCGCCGTTCACAAGCAGATAATTCGCGTAGGACGCGGGCAGCGTTTCCTCGCGCCAGCCGTCCGGCGGAGCCACAGGGTCGGGCAGCGGCAGGGGGATTACCACAAGCGGCTTTCCAAGCCGCGTGCGGTATTCATGCAGACGCCGCAGGTTTTCGTTCAGCATCGGAGCGTTCCCTGACCCTTCGGGCGCGGTGCAGGCGAGCACGGTATCCCGGTTCACGAAACGTGCGAGCGTGTCGATATGGCCGTCCGTGTCGTCGCAGAAAAGTCCGCCTTTCAGCCAGAGGATTTCATCCATACCGAGCGAATTCATCAGCATGTCGCCGATCTGCGCCCGTGTCGTGCCGGGATTCCGGTTCGGGTTCAGCATCACGGATTCGGTCGTCATCAGAAGTCCTGCGCCGTTCGATTCCAGCGCGCCGCCCTCGCAGACCATCGGCACTGGGCTGCGTTCATAGCCGAGCAGCGCGGCGGCACGTTCCGGCACGGCGGCATCCAGGTTCCACGGCGGGAACTTCCCGCCCCAGGCATTGTACCGGTAATGGTTCAGAAGACACGCCCCGGTCGCGCGATTCACGAGGCACACCGGGCCGTGGTCGCGGCACCAGGCGTCGTTCGTCGGCACGTCCAGCAATTCGATGCGGGCAGTATCGGCCCCGGCATCGGCGAGGAGTTTTGAAACGCGGAGCTGTTCGGCGCGCACGCAGTCGATCTTCACGTCCTCGAAATGCGAGACTGCAGCAGCAAATCCGGCATAGTCCGTCTCGATCTCCGCCCGGCGGTCTTCCCACGTCGCAGGGTTCAGCGGCCACGACAGCAGGATCGCGCGCTGTTCCTCCCACTCCGCTGGCATCGTGAAGCCGCGTGCGGCGGCGGACAGGGGTTCCGGCATGTCCGGCATGGGTCAGTCTCCGAACCGGTTCAGGATCGGGCCGTAGGCGTCGATGCGGCGGTCGCGGAAGAACGGCCACATGCGGCGGTGTTCCTCCATGGCTTTCAGGTCGCAGTCGGCGTACACGGTCTCGGATTTGTCGCGCGAAGCGATCGCCAGGTCTTCGCCGTAGAAATCGGACACGAACGACGACCCCCAGAACCGCGTGCCGTGCTCCGTGCCGACCCGGTTCACGGCGGCGAAGAAACAGCCGTTCGCGACGGCATGGCCGTGCTGGACCGTGAGCCAGGCGTGGCGCTGCTTGAGCATCAGGTCGTCCGGCTCGGATTCGATCGTGCCGATCGCGGTCGGGCAGAATATGACGGATGCACCGTCGAGCGCGGTCAGGCGGGCGGCCTCGGGATACCACTGGTCCCAGCAGACCACCACGCCGATCCGGCCGAAAGCGGTGTCCCAGGCGCGGAACGGTCCGTCGCCGGGCGTGAAATAAAACTTCTCCTCGAATCCGGGGTCCTGCGGGATGTGCATTTTGCGGTAGACGCCGGCGATGCTCCCGTCGGCATCGAAGATGACAGCCGTATTGTGGCAGAGCCCGGGGGCGCGTTTCTCGAAGAACGACCCGACGATCACCACGCCGTGCCGTTTCGCAAGCGCGGCATAGAAATCCGTTCCCGGGCCGGGGACGGGTTCGGCGAGCTCGAAGAAGTCCGGGTCCTGTTTCCAGCAGAAATACTCCGTCTGGAAGAGCTCCTGCGAGCAGATGACGTTCGCCCCCTGCCCCGCGGCTTCCGCGGCACATGCGGCGAAACGTTCGCGGGCTTCCGCAACGGATGCCGGCGCGAAATCCTGCACCAGAGCCACCCGAATGGTTTCGGCAGCATTGTCTTTTCTGTTCATTGGGGGATGTCCTCCTGTTTCTGTCTGTCCGACTGGTTCAGGCTCGTCCGGGCGTCGAGCGCCAGTGCGATCGTGGCGGCGTCGGCGTAAATCAGGTCGGATCCCGCCGGCAGGCCGCGCGCCGGACGCGTGATGGCGAACCCGCGCCCCTGGAACCGGTTGGCCAGGTAAACGGCAGTCGCCTGCCCTTCGATGTCCTGGCTCAGCGCCAGGATCATTTCCCGCAGGCCGCCGGCGGCGACGCGCGTTTCGAGGCGCGGGATGGAGAGCGATTCCGGGAACTTCCCCTCCAGCGGCGCGATGCGTCCGCCGAGCACATGGTAGACGCCCTTGAAGACTCCGGCGGACTCCAGCGAATGGATCTGGGCGACGTCCTCCACCACGCAGATGATGGATTTGTCACGCACCGGGGATGCGCAGATGCCGCACGGGCCGTTGTCCGGAGCGTCGGAAAGGTTCCCGCACTCCGGGCAGGAATGGATGCGGGTGTGAAGCGAGGCCAGGTTTCCGGCAAGGGCGTCCAGTTTCGCCGGGTCCCACAGGTACAGCGACAACGCCATGCGCTCCGCGGAGCGTTTTCCCACGCCCGGCAGATTCTTCAGCATTTCGATCAGTTCGGCCAGAGGTTCCGGCCACGGCTGCGCATACATCGGCGGACTCCGTCAGAAACTCAGAAAAGACCCGGCATGGGCAGGCCGCCGGTCGCCTCGGAGATCTTCTGCGAGATCGCGTTCTTGGCCTGGGCGATGCCCTGGTTAACGGCTTCGGCAGTCGCCTGCGGGCTCGGACTGGAGGTCGTGCTCGTAATGGCGCGTACGAAGCAGTCGCCGCTGACGACGGCGGTCACGGTGCCGTCCTGGCTTGTGCCTGTGAACTCCATCTGGGAGAGTTCCTGCTTCATGACTTCGATTTTCTTTTTCAGCTCCTGGAAATTCTTCATCATTCCGGCGAGCTCTCCGAATGAACCGAACATAGACATGGTATATCCCTTTCAGGTTTGTTGTCTGTCAAATCAATGGCGGATGACCCCCGCGAACACGAGGACAAGGACGACGACCACAGCGGCGATCACTCCAAACGATACGATCATAATCTGCCTCTTTTCAGCGTGGGAGCATTATTTGTCCGAAGAGCCGCCCTGGACGGCTTTCAGCATCTTTTCCAGGTTAGGATCGCGCTTCGCGCCCAGCTGAAGCGCCTTTTCATAGGCCTTCAGGGCGGTGTCTGCGTGCTTCATGGCATAATGGATGCGCGCCAGCGAGATCTGCGCGTCGGAGTTCGTCGGATCGGCGTCGGCGGCGGTCAGGTAATGCCACAGCGCGGTCGAGAAATCCTTTGCGTTCTCGGCCCGCTGCGCCTCCTTCATCGCCTCCTCGAATTTCTTCGTGTCGATCGCGAGAGTCGTTTTGCCCGTGTTGCCGGCCATGATCTCCTCGAACATCGGCTTCAGCTCTTCGGGGATGGTATCCTCCGTCCTGCTGACATCCGGCTTCGCGTCGGGATCGTTGCGGCGGTAGGTATCGAGTTCGGCGCGGAGCGTACGCGCCTCGACGATCGCGGCTTCGGCCACAGTGCGCGCGGCATTCATGGTCTTCTTATAGCGGGAGGAAAGCGCGCGCTCATCCTCGAGCTGGGCCTTCAGGGCGGACATTTCCTCGTCGACCGAGGCGCGTTCCTTCAGGAGTTCGGCGATGGCATCGTTCTTCTGCTGAAGTTCGGCGGAATCCACGGCGCCCGGGTTCCTGCGGCGGAGCTCGACTTCCCTCTCAAGCCGCTGCAGTTTCGCGTTCAGTTCCGTCTGTTTGGTAAGCAGGCTGGAGAGCGTGTTCTGAAGCGCCTCGCTTCTTTCCCTGTAGGCCGCGGATTCCTTTGCCAGTTCGTCGCGTTCGTCGCTGCGTTTCTTCAGGAGGGCATTCGAGTCGGCCAGGGACTCCGTCAGCTTGCGAACCTCGGCGTTGGACGCCTGGTCGATCTTGAGCTTTTCGAGCTGGGCCTGGGCGGCGACAAGGTCCTTGTTCGCCTTTGCAAGCTCTTCGGCGGATGCCGTCTTTTCGGCGGTCAGCTTTTCGACGGAAGCCGTGAGCGAAGCGTTAAGCTCCTTCTGCTTTGCGAGTTCGGAGTCGTCGTTCGCGGACGGCGCGGAGAATTTCGCGATCTGCGACTTCAGGTCCGCGATCTGCCTTTCATAGGCGGCCTTGGAATCGGCAAGCGACTTATTCTCCGCCTCAAGGGACTTCCGGACGGCTTCGCCTGCCTCAAGCTTTTTATTCTGTTCGGTCAGGGCATTCACTTCCGCGCCGAGTTTCGCCAATTCGGATTCCAGTTCGGCAGTGCGCTTTTCCGAGACGGCCAGAGCAGCAGCGGAAACCGATGCCGCCGCCGCTTTTTCGGCTTTCGCCTTTGCCGCGTCAAGTTCGGTCTTCGCCGCGACCAGCTCGTCCTGGAGCTTCGCTTTTTCCTGCGTCAACGCGGAGATCTTTGCGGCGGCATCCGAGGGAACAGGCCTGCTTGCGGCTTCCTCGGCCGCCAGCTTTGCCGCAGCCAGTTCTCCGGCAACCCTTTCGTTTTCGGCCTTCTGTTCGTTCAGTTCGGCGGCCAGCTTTTTATTCGCGTCCATCAGGACAGTCATCTTCGCGTTTGCCTCATTCAGATTCCCGGTCGTTTTCGCGGCCTCTTCGGACGCCTTCCGCGCGGCAGCTTTCTGTTCGTTCAGAGCGGCGGTCATCCTGGCATTCTCATCGGTCAGGCTCCGGACCTTCGCTTCCGCATCGGAAAGGGCTTTCGCGTCGGTCCCGGCGGATACGGCCTGTTTCGCAGCGGCCAGATCGGCAGTCAGTTTTGCCTTTTCATCGGTCAGGCTCCGGATCTTCGCATCCGCATCGGCCAGGGCCTTCGCGTCAGCTTCGGAACGGACGGGGACGGCAACCGGCAAGCCGCCTTTCTTTGCGGCATCCAGGTCCTTTTTCAGTTTCGCGTTTTCGTCCGTCAGGCTCCTGATCTTCGCGTTCGCATCGGAAAGAGCCCCGGCATCGGCGCCTCCGGCGGTCGAAGTCGCGGCATTGGATTTCCTCGCCTCGACGACGGCATCCTTCAACGCCTTGTTCTCATTGGCGAGAGCATTGTTCTTCGCCGTCAGCTTCGTAACGTCCTCGGTCAAAGCGGCATTTTTCTTTGCGAGCTCGTCCGTCTTCGCGGCAACGGCGTCGTTCTGCTTCCTAAGATCCGCGATGTCACTTTCGAGCATTCTGATTGTCTCCGGCTGGGCGGAGCGCGCCTGCGCGAGCTCAGCCTCAAGTCTCTTCCGTTCCGCCTCGATCTCCGCGGTTTTTTTCTGTTCCTCGGCGAGTTTGGATTCCAGCTGGGACGCCGTACTCTTCATCCCGGCAAGCTCGGCGGCGGCCTTCGCGGACGCCTCGACCTTCTGCCTCAGCTCGGTTTCGGATTTTTTCGTCTGAGTGTAGGATGCCTGAAGCGTGTCAAGCGCTTCCTTGCGATCCGCGGCGGCCTTCTGCGCGGCGGCAAGCTCGACGGCGGCCTTTTCGGCGGCGGCCTTCTGCGCTTTGAGTTCGGCGGTCAGTTTTTCATTGGAATCAGCCAGGGTTTTCACCTGGGCGTTTGCGTCGGCAAGCGCCTTCGCGTCGGCCTCGGCGGTCCCGGCCGCGGTGGAAGCGGCAGCGAGCTGCGCCTTTGCGTCGGCAGCGGCCTTTTCGGCGGCGGCGAGTTTCGCCTTTGCGTCGACGGACGATTTTTCGGCGGCATCAAGTTTCGCCTGGGAATCCTCCGCTTTCTTTTCGGCGGCGGCGAGTTTCGCTTTGGCATTGTCCGCGGACTTCTTCGCGGCGGCAAGCTGCTGTTCCGCCTGCGCGAGTTTTTCCGCCAGTTCAACGGCGGCCTTCTGCTGTTCGGCGGCCTTTTCCGCGTCCCCTGCGGCCTTCAATGCGTCGCGTTCGGCGGTCAGGGCATTGACCTGCTTCTGAAGTTCCGTCTTCTCCTTCGTCAGGGAAGCGGCCTGTTCCGACGCCTGTTTGGCGCGTTCGGCCGCTGCCTGGTTGGCGGCAACCTGTTTCTTGAGCGCGTCGACCTGGCTGCGGAGGGTTACGATCTCGGCGATCGCCTGTTGGTTAATCGCTTCGTTGGACGGTTTTGTCCCGGTCCCGGCCGAGGTGGAAGCTTTGCCGGCAGCGGCAGCCTTCGCCTCGTTGACCTTGCGTTCCGCGGAACTGACTTTGCCCTGGGACATGGTGATGCGGTAGTTCACGACGGAGCGGTTCCAGTTCGGATCGCTCGTGCGGAGCTTCTGGAATGCGGCTAAAGCCTTATTGTAGGCGTCGAGCGCCTCCTGATATTTCCCTGCCTCGAAGAGCGCGTCGCCCTTTTCGATATTGTCGCCGCCGGAACGGAAAATATCCCAGTTCGCGTTCGTGGAAGACGCCTCCGCAGTGGTCTGGGAAGACGCATCCTGCGGAATGCCCAGCGCCCCGGCCAGCAACGCGAGGCCGAGCGCCGTCAAAATGCGGGAACGCTTGATATTCATAGTGTTTCTCCTGTTTATTTCAAAGATTGACTGTTTGTTTGATTCGGGGTTCGTCCGGGGTCAGGTACGGCGAAAACCTGTCCGATTCGCGGCCGGACACGGACACCGTCGCGACGAACACGCCGTCGTCACGGTAGGCGCTCTCCAGGATTCGCGCCTTTTCATGCAGCAGCGCCACCAGGTCGGAGCGTTCCGGCGGGATTTCCGCCCGGCAGATCTCCGATGGGCCGCCGCACTTCGCGGACAGGGCTTCCAGCAGGGAGTCGATCCCCTCGCGGGTCCGGCAGGAAATGAACACGGCGTCGGGGAACGAGTTCTTGAGTTTGATCCTGGTCAGAGGATCGGTGATCAGGTCGCATTTGTTGCAGACCACCAGGATCGACTTGCGTTCCGCGCCGAGCTCGCCCAGGACCGAGAGCGTGGTCTCCACGTGGTTGAACACATTCGGGTTGGATGCGTCGAGCACCAGGACGATGAAATCGGCGAGCACAGCCTCCTCCAGCGTGGAACGGAACGCCTCGATCAGCGAATGCGGCAGCCGCCGCACGAATCCGACGGTGTCGGTCAGGATCAGGTGCGTTTTATCCGGCAGGGTCAGTGCCCGGGTCGTCGGATCGAGCGTGGCAAAAAGCTGGTCGGCGGCATACGCATCGGCGCCGGTCAGCAGATTCAGCAGCGTGGATTTCCCGGCGTTCGTGTAGCCCGCGATGGCGGCGTTCGGCAGGTTCGCACGCATGCGGCTCTTCCGCTGGGTGCCGCGGTGCTTGCGGATCTCCGCGAGTTCCGCTTTCAAGTCCGAAATGCGCTGGCGAAGTTCGCGTCGGTCGTATTCGATCTGTTTCTCGCCGCCGCCGCGCGCCCCGGTCACGCCGCCGCGCTGGCGCGACAGGTGCGTCCATGCGCCGGTCAGGCGCGGCAGGAAATACTGGCAGCGGGCGAGTTCGACCTGGAGCACGGCTTCTCGAGTGCGCGCGCGCGAAGCGAAAATATCCAGGATGACCTCCTGACGGTCGATCACCTTCATGCCGAAAAGCTGCTCGAGGTTCCTCTGCTGGGTCGGGCTGAGCGCGACATCGAAGATCACGATATTCGCCCCGGCTTCGCCCGCGGCATCCCGTATTTCCTCGGCCTTGCCGCTCCCGACGTAGTATTTCGGGTTCGGCGCCTTCAGTCCCGCCACGGTCTGTCCGACGACCGGCACCTCCAGCGTATGCACCAGTTCGGAGAGCTCCTTCAGGTCGTCCGCCGTAGACGCCGGATCCGCCGGATGAATGCACGGGCCGACCAGGAACGCGCGGAAGATGTTCTTCCGCTCGTTTTCGTCCGTCCGGTATGTCATCGTCTGGGACATGCTGTACGATCTCCTGTCGCTCGTTTCGCTCGTTCGGGGGAATCAGATGCTGTCGCTGAAAAGGGAACGGTAGCGGATGAAATACTGCAGTCCGGAGCCGACGGTGATGAGCACGACCGCGGCCTGGAGGCATTTCCAGATGGTCGTCACGGGGGATGCGCCGAGGTCAAGCCCGAAAAGATGGATCCAGGCGGCGCCGCCGAATGCCAGCGTAAACATCTGCGTGGCGGTCTTCATCTTGCCCCAGCGGTCGGCGGAAATGATCACGCCCTTGGAGGAGGCCAGCGTGCGAAGTCCGGTCACCATGAACTCGCGGGTCAGGATCACGATCAGCACCCAGCCGGGGATCATGGCGTAGTCCAGCATCATCACGAACGTCGCCAGGATAAAGATCTTGTCGGCCAGCGGGTCCATCAGGCGTCCGAAATCGCTTTCCACGTGGTATTTGCGGGCGAGGTAGCCGTCCAGCAAATCGGTGATGCCGGCCAAAAACGCCACGATCAGTGCGACCACATGACAGACATACGCCGCATCCGCGCCGACCTTGATGCAGGTCAGGTTCTCATTGTCGAAGTTCGCGAGCACCACGAAACAGAAGATCAGGATGATGCGGCTGACCGTAAGCGCGTTCGGGAGATGTTTCATTTGTCCTTTCCTCCGGGCTCCCGCCCTTCAGGTTCATAGGTTCCGTACAAATCGTATGCAGATGCCCTCGTAACGGTCACGGGAACGACCGTCCCGGCGGTCAGGCCGGAGGGGCATTGGGAGACATGGACCGTCTGGTCGATGTCGGGTGCGTCCATGAGCATGCGGCCACGCCATCTGCCGCGTCCGGCGTCCTCGTCCAGGATGACCTCGACCGTCTGGCCGGCCAGCGCCCGGTTCGCCTCGCGCGAAATCTTTTCCTGTTCGGCGGCGATCCAGGCGGCGCGCGCGGCGGCGGTCTTCGCGGGGACGCGTCCCTTCATGGCCGCCGCAGGGGTGCCGTCCTCCGGCGAGAACGCGAAGACGCCGATCCGGGAAAAGACGCGGGACTTCACGGCGTCAAGCAGCAGCCGGAAATCTTCCTCGGTCTCACCGGGAAACCCGGTCATCAGCGTGGTGCGGATGGTGAGACCCGCCTCGCGGAGCTTGCGGATCACCTCGGACTGGCGTTCCGCCGTGATGTGTCGGTTCATCGCCGCCATGACGGGGCCGGAAACATGCTGGACCGGCATTTCGATGTGGGGGATCAGGCGGCGGCACTTTTTGAATGCCCGGATCATCGCGTCGTCGATGGACGCCGGGTGCACATACATCAGGCGGATGCGGAACTCGCCGGGCAGCTTATCGAGCGCGGCGAGCAACTCCGGCAGTTCGGATTTGCCGCCCGTGCGGTCCCGTCCGAACGCCCCGGTGTCCTGCGCGATCAGGATCAGCTCGCGATAGCCGAGCGAAACGAGCGATGCCGCCTCGGCAACGACCGATTTCACGGTGCGGCTGCGAAGTGCGCCGCGGATGGACGGGATCAGGCAGTAGGTACAGCAGTTGCAGCAGCCGTCCGCGATCTTCAAATAGGCGAAATGCTCGGACTCGACGGTCAGGCGCGGCGTCGTTTCATCGTAAATCCATGTACACGGCCTGGCTTTTTTCTGCTCGGGAACCGGTTTGTTCCCGGTCAGGCGTTTCAGGACGGCGGCGATCCCGGCGGGGTCGTCGATTCCTTCCCAGGCGTCGACCAGCGGGTATTTCGCACGCACAGCGCCGTCCTTGTCCCACTGCGGCAGGCAGCCTGCGACCACGACCAGACGGCCGGCGCGGCGTTTCTTCCACGTGCACGCCCGGCGGATTTCCTCCATGGCCTCTTTTCGGGCGGAGAGCAGGAATGCGCACGTATTGATCCACATCACGTCCGCCTCGTCGTCATCGGCGGTCAGGCCGAATCCGGCCACAAGAAGGGCTCCGGCGGCCACTCCGGTGTCCACCGTGTTCTTCGGGCAGCCGAGGCTGATCAGACGCACCAGGCAGGGCTGCGTCCGCTGTTCTTCCGCGTGTTTTTTCAAGAGCAGGTTCTCCGCATTCGGTTCAGGTCAAATTTGTCTATTATGATAATGTAGCACGCGAAGCGCCTTTTTTCCAGTCATTTTTTGTAGAAAAACTCCATATTCTGACCGCGAATCCCGTTTCGAACAAAAGAAAACGCCCCGGACCGCATTCTGCAAGCACGGACCGGGAAAGTTTTTTTGTGTTTCGGGAAAACGATCCCGGCAGGTGCTTTCCGCCTCGGCAGGAACGCTCTTCACCGGACGGACTGGAGCAGTCGCCGTCTTCGCCGTCATCGGGAGGACCACGCGGTCCTTCCTCGAGCACGCGAAATCCACAAAAGCAGCAGGGCGAACGGCACGGGAAGCGCCGTCGCCGTGCAGGTCAGGATCCGACACTCCGTTTGCTGTTCGGACGGGCCGGATCCGGCAACGCCTTGTCGATCATTGATTCGTTCGCCTTTATCATTCTGAAGCATGAATTTTTTACCAAATCTAATGCATTATTTATCAAATTCAAGTACAAAAAAAGACTTTCTTCTTGAATTCATGCAAAGATGGTGTATTTTTTTTGCCGTTCGTGACAGCATGTCATAATAAAATCATACTGTCAAATCCCCTCATACTCTTTCCTTTCCAAAACTCTTTCGCAAATGCCAAGATACACCCAGAAAATGCGCGAAATGATGACGGAATCCGTCCGGCACGACGTCTGCGCCGCAGGCATCGCGCTCCTCTGCGAGGGCGGATGGGAAGCCTTCACCACAGAGAACATCGCGAAGCGCCTCAACGTCTCGCGCGGCGTCCTTTATAATTATTTCAAGGACAAGAACGACATCCTGTATGCCATCGCCCGCGCGTCAATCAACGAGCTCTGCGACAAGCTCGACGAGATCGCATCCGGCGGCGGCTCCGCGTCCGGCAGGCTCGCCGAAATGGCGTGCTGCATCGTCGACACGTTCAACCAGAAGCGCAAATACCACCGCGCCATCATGGAAAACGTGCCCCCGCCGAAAGCGAAGGATTCCACCCACCCCGCGATCGTCGGGGGGATGCGCCGCCAGGCCATCGTCGAACGCGTCTTCCGCGACGGCATCGCCAGCGGCGAATTCCGCAGCATCGACCTGTCCGCCGCCGGCATCCTCTTCAACGGCGCCATTCACCACATCTGCATGATCAACGACATCGGGGACACCTCCATCGACCCCGGTCCAACCGTTCAACTTTTCCTCCGGAGTATCCAAACGAACCATGAATAAGAAACTTTTCCTCCTCGCGGTTCCGATCGCACTTGTTTTCGGCGGCTGCCAGAGCTACACGAAGCCCCCCATGGCCGTCAAGCATTCCACCTACACCGACATCCCCGACGAAGAGAAGGTGCTCTTCCCCGAGGACATGAAGGTCCTTTCGCTCGCCCAGGCGCAGGAGATCGCGCTGAAGAACAACCCGGATTTCCTCCGCGTCCAGTTCACGATCGACTCCGCGCGCGCCAGATACTACCAGAGCTTCTCGACCTACGCGCCGACCCTGAACGCCGGCATGTCCGTCAGCCAGAGCTTCTCCAAGGTGACGTCCTCCAGTTCCGGCGAGAAACCGTGGAACTTCTCCACGAGCGTCGGTCCGTCCCTCAGCGGATCGTGGCTCATTTTCGACTGCCTCGGGCGCGAAATGAACATCCTCGCACAGAAATACAGCCTCAAGCAGTCGAAGGACGCACAGGAGGACGCGAAGCGCCTCCTGCTCCGCACCGTCGCATATTCCTATAACGACGTCCAGCAGGCCATCTCGCAGAAGGCCATCGCCGAAGCCCAGATCGACTACGCCAGGAAGATGCTGAAGGAAGCGCAGGACAAGTACGATGCCGGCTCCGCGCTCCTCTCCGACGTCCTCAATTTCCAGATCAGCCTCAAGAACGGCGAACTTGAGCTCATCCGCACTGAATACAACATCCGTTCCGCCAAGTACGTCCTCGCAGGCACCCTCGGCATCACCGACGGCACCATCCCCGACAGCGTCGAGTTCGACGAGATCACGATGCCCGAGAACGAGGTCCTCGCGGACGTCACGGTCTACCTCGACTCCGCACTCTCCAACCGTCCCGACCTCCAGCAGTACCGCGACCGGCTCGAAACCGCCAAGTACAATTTCTGGAACTCCCTCTCGGCGTTCGGCCCGAAGCTCAACGCGAACTACAACCTCGGCTACAACTGGAGCCGGAACCAGACGCGGCTGGACCGCACCACCACGAGCAAGTCCGGTACCTGGAGTTTCAACTACGGCGTGAGCGCCTCCTGGAACCTCTTCAACGGGTTCTCCGACTACTTCTCCGCGCTCCAGTCCTATGCCAGCCTCGCCGAATCCGACTACGCGCTCGCGCAGACCTGGATCACCGTCGTGACCGACGTCCGCACAGCCTACGACAATTACATGACCAACCTCGAAAAGGCGGATATCTCGCGCGAAATTTATAAGCTGACGCGCGAAACGCGCGACCTCGTCGAAAACGAATACAAGGCCGGATCAGCTCTCGTGACCCGCCTCAACGAAGCGGAGAATTCCGTCATCAGCGCGCAGCATAGCCTCCTCTCCGCCGTCATCAACGCCTCCAACGCCAAGGCGCAGCTCGATGCCGCCGTCTATGCGTTCAGCGACCGCGACCTGAAGGACGCCGACCAGTCCGCCGCCTCCGGGGAAACACTCGACCAAGTGGAACAAAGCGAGGATAAGACCGCCGACGCCGAGGCCGCGAACGACGCGGACAAGCCCGCCGCGGTCCCCGCAAGCAAGCAGACCGGCATCTGATGCCGCATCACCTCAAACCGAACTGAATTCAAATCCAACATAAAGGCCGTTTTCACATGAAACAATTTCTGAAAAAACTCTTCGTCCTCCTCATCATATTCGGCGTGCTCGCCATTGGCTGGGTCGTCTTGCGCAGTTATTCCCGCAGCAAAACCGGCGTGAAGGTCGTCTTCAAGACCGAGGAAGTCCTCCGCGGCGACGTCATCCGCTCCATCTCCGCCACCGGCACCGTCGAACCCGAGGAACTCGTGAACGTCGGCGCGCAGGTCAACGGCAAGATCATGAGCTTCGGCAAGGACGTCGACGGCAATCCGGTCGACTTCAGCTCCCGCGTGAAGACCGGCATGGTGCTGGCGCAGATCGACGACGTGCCGTACAAGGCCGACCTTCAGGACGCCGAGGCCACGCATGAACGCGCAAAAGCCGGCATCCTCCAGGCGGAAGCAGGCATCGAAAGCGCCGAGGCCAGCCTCAAGCAGAGCGAGACCCGCCTCGCCCTCGCCAAGGCGAACTGGGACCGCGCGCAGACGCTCTACCAGTCCAAGACCATGACCAAGAGCGACTACGACAGCTACCAGTCCGACTACAATACCGCCCAAGCCGAGATCGCCGTGAAGAAGGCCGCCCTCACCGAGGCGAAGGCCTCCCTCTCCAGCGCCAAGGGCACCCTCTCCAGCGCCGAAGCATCCCTGCTCCGCGCCAAACGCAACCTCGATTACTGCACCATCACCGCCCCCATGGACGGCGTCGTGATCGACCGCCGCGTCAGCATCGGCCAGACCGTCGTCTCCAACCAGGCCGCGTCCAGCATCTTCCTCGTCGCGAAGGATTTCGCGAAGATGCAGGTCTGGGTCTCCGTGAACGAAGCCGACATCGGCAGCATCACCCCCGGCATGGACGTCACCTTCTCCTGCGACGCCTTCCCCGGCGTCGTCTTCCAGGGCAAAGTCTTCCGCATCCGCCTCAACGCCACCCTCTCCTCGAACGTCGTCACCTATATCGTCGAAGTCAACACCGACAACGACAGCGGCATGCTGAAGCCCTACCTGACCGCCAACGTCAAGTTCATCCGGGAAGCACGCCGCGGCGTCCTCGCCGTCCCGTCCTCCGCGCTGCGCTACACCCCGGACGTGAAGAACATCGACCCCGCCGCCCTCGCGAACCCCGTACAGGCCGAACACGACGAGGCCATCCTCTGGATCGAAAAATCCGAAGGCGTCCTCTCGCCCGTCAAGGTCAAAGTCGGCCTCAACAACGGCACCCTCGCCGAGATCGTCACCGACGACCTGAAGGAAGGCGACGTCATCATCACCGGAGTCGACGCCTCCGCCGCCGCGCGCGGCCCGGCAGACGCTGATTCCGGCATGCAGAACAACCCCTTCCTGCCCAGAATGCCCAGGTTCTCCGGACGCGGCAGCGCAGGCGCACGCGAACGCGCCAGCCAGCGCGAAGCCGCCGCAGGCGGAGCCGGCGGAGCCGTCAGCGCCCCCGGCGGAGCACGTCCCGGAGCGGGCGGAATGCCCAGCGGAGCACGCCCCGGAGCCCCGAGAAACTGATCGCGAGGTCCCCATGGCTCTTATTGAACTGAAAAATATCGGCAAGACGTATTTCCTCGGCGAGATCTCCGTGCCCGTTCTGAAGGGCATCTCCCTCGAGATCGGCAAAGGCGAATACGTCGCCCTCATGGGCGCGTCCGGTTCCGGGAAAAGTACCCTCATGAATATCCTCGGCTGTCTGGACCGCCAGACCGAAGGCGATTACATCTTCGACGGCGAGGAAGTCGGGCGCATCTCCGGCGACAAGCGCGCCAAGATCCGCAACAAGAAGATCGGCTTCGTCTTCCAGAGCTTCAACCTGCTCCCGCGCACGAGCGCGCTCGACAACGTCATCATGCCGCTCAACTACACGGCGCAGAACCTCTCCTCCTCCGAGTGCCGCCGCCGCGGCATCGAGGCGCTGAAGCAGGTCGGACTCGGCGAACGCATGGACCATTTCCCGTCCCAGCTCTCCGGCGGCCAGCAGCAGCGCGTCGCCATCGCGCGCGCCCTCATCAACCGGCCCCCGGTCCTCTTCGCCGACGAACCCACCGGCAACCTCGACTCCAAGACCAGCATCGAGGTCATGAACATGTTCTCCGAACTCAATGCCTCCGGCATCACTGTCATCCTCGTCACGCACTCCACCGAGATCGCGGACTGCGCCAAGCGCACCATCATGCTGAAGGACGGACAGATCGTGAACGACCCGAAGCACGGCACGGAAAAGAAGGAGGCCTGACCATGAGAATCGTCTCCACTGTCTTCACCTCCCTCAAATCCCTGCGCCGCAACCCCACACGCACCCTGCTTACCACGCTCGGCATCATCATCGGCATCGCCGCCGTCATCACCATGATGGAGATCGGCAACGGCTCCAAGAGCGCCATCCAGTCCTCTCTCGAGAACATGGGCGCGAATTCCATCATGGTCATGCCCGGCAGCATGATGGGGCCCGGCGGAGCGCGCCAGGGCATGGGCGCTGCAGTCTCGCTCGTCCCCGCCGACGCAGACGCCATCGGCGCGGAGTGCCCCAGCGTCGCGCTCTACTCGCCCGTCGTCCGAGGCGGCAACGTGCAGGTCATCTTCGGCAACGTGAACTGGGTCCCGAGCAACATGTTCGGCGTGGCACCCGCCTATTTCGAGATCCGCAACTGGGAGATCGGGGAAGGCCGCCTCTTCACCAACGAGGAAGTCGACACCAATGCGCGCGTCTGCGTCGTCGGCACCACCATCGTGAAGGAAGTCTTCAACGGCATGTCCCCGCTCGATTGCGAACTCCGCATCGGCGACGTCACGTTCTCCGTCATCGGCGTCCTCAAAACCAAGGGCGCGAATATGATGGGCTCCGACGAGGACGACGTGGTCCTGACCCCCTGGACCACCATGCGCATGCGCGTGACCGGCCTCAAGACTGGAACCGCTTCCAATATGACCAGCTCCGTCTCCGACTCCCCCGGCGAACGCTTCGCCGTCAGCGGCCGCGCGCTCTACCCGGAACAGGATAACAGCATCACGAAGGACAAGCTCTTCTACAGCCGTTTCACCCAGCTCGACCAGATCATCGTCACAGCCTCCTCCATCGAGCAGAACGAACAGGCCGTGCAGGAAGTCTCCAACCTCCTCCGCAAGCGCCACAGCCTCAGCATCGAACAGGACGACGACTTCACCGTACGCAACTCCGCCGAATTCATGTCCATGCTGAACCAGACCTCCACGCTCATGACGAACCTGCTCCTCGGCGTGGCGCTGATCTCCCTCGTCGTCGGCGGCGTCGGCATCATGAACATCATGCTCGTGTCCGTCACGGAACGCACCCGCGAGATCGGGCTCCGCATGGCAGTCGGCGCGCGTTCCCGCGACATCCTGCGGCAGTTCCTCATCGAGTCCGTCGTGCTCTGCATCTCCGGCGGCATCATGGGCATCCTGCTCGGACACGGCATGTCCCTCCTGATCGCGGGCGTCCTCGGCTGGCCCATCGAAGCCAGTCCGCAGGCGATCGTCGCGGCGGTCATCGTCTCCGCCACGGTCGGCATCCTCTTCGGGTTCTACCCCGCCTGGAAAGCCTCCCGCCTCGACCCGATCGAAGCCCTCCGCTATGAGTAATCCCAGTACACCAGAGAACTTTTTATACAAGGAGAAGCAATCCCATGAAAAACCGGAACGAACTCTTCGTCGTGCTCGGCACTTCCGCCATCCTCGCTCTTATGATTTTCTCCGTACTCGGCATGGGTGCGGGCTGCTCCGACAATTCGGCACAGTGTACCGCCAATCTTTACAAGTTCTACCAGGCGTCATCCATTTATGCCCAGGGGTATGACGACTGGTATCCGACAGTCAAGACATATCAGGAAAAAATTGTTACGGCGAAGAGAGCTTTCGGAGAAGGGACTTACCAATATCTTAGACCTCTTGATGGCGGCAAATGGCTCGGTTCGGAAAGTTACAAGGCCTTCACGATTCTCTTCGATGTGGAATGCCTGAGCAACCCGAATGATGTTATCTGCCCGAACAGCAAAATCAAAGCTGCTCAGCCGGGCCAGTCTCTCTCCGGACACGTCAGTTATCAATGGTGCGACGGCTGCTATGGCGACGAGAATCTTATTTTCTCTGCCGACGGAGCTGACAACCACAGGAACGCCGGCAATTACGTCCGCATCGACGGATCCGTCGGTACCGCAAAAGGCTCCGGTTCCACGAAGTGGTTCCAGTCTAACGTCGTCAAAAATCTCTGCAAATCTCCCAATGAGCTTCCGAGATACAGCTTCTGATTGCCGGAACCGGTTCGGAGCCCCCGCTACGAGTAATACTCGACGAATAACACTGTAGTCCCGGATGGCAGGATAGATCAACCCCGCCCCAATACAGATATTCAGAACGCCCGTGAAAGCCAACAGCTTCCGCGGGCGTTTGTTTTGGCAAAAAGAGGTTGCTCTACCACGGAGCAGCCTCTTTTTTTGGGGGAGCTTCCCCCAATCGGAAGGGAAAGACGCCTCCCCTACTAAACACTCTGCCATGCGCGCCTCGCGGTAAAGTAGAGCACCCTTTCCTCAACCCGTAATTATTCTGCCATTCGCGCCTCGCGGTAAAGTAGAGCACCCTTTCCTCAACCCGTAATTATTCTGCCATTCGCGCCTCGCGGCAAATGAGTTTTTTTCATTCCCTCCTCAAAAGAACTCGGACATTCGCGTCTCGCGGTGAAGTAGAGTACCTTTCCTCAATCAAAGAAAGCTCTGCCGTGCGCGCCTCGCGGTAATCTAAAAAAAAATTCGAGCGTGAGCGAGTTCACCGAGGCGGCGCAGCCGCCCCCAGCAAAGCATGGACGCGGACGCGTCCCTACAGACCACACTGAAACTGTTTTGCAACTTATTTCAATATTGTTTCATTTCTTCCTCATGTCCCTCGCGACTCGCGGTTACGCAAACTGTCGAGCGCAAGCGCGCCTTCCGAGGCGCGCGGATGCGCGCCCCCCGGACGCGAACGCGTCCTTTTCTCTTCCTCTCCCCTCGCAGTCAGAAAATTACTAAAAAAAGCGGAAAAACCATTTGATTTTTCTCCGATCGCATGTAAATTGTGTTTTGGAATCGCTTTCCTGCCCGACAGGGATCCGGTTTCAAGCTCATTTCATCGGTTATTTCAGCAAAAGTGCGAGAAAACCCGCCAAGTTAAATTTGTCTCTTTTTGCTACCAAGTACGAAAAAACCAGCAAGGACCATTGTGTCTTTCTATCTTGCTGGGCGTTTTTCTGTCGTCTTGGTAGCAGGTTCTTGGCGGGACCTTCTCGCACACGTACGGGGAAGCGTCCGGCTTTTTTGTGTCTGCATCACCTGCCTCCCCTTGCGTGTCTTTTGCTTTACTCTCGGCAAAATCAATCATCAATTCGGAGGTTTAGGATATGGAATTCAAAATCGAGTGTCCCTGGTGCAATCAGCATTATTCCGTCGATGATTCTTTCGTCGGACAAACGGTCAAGTGTTCCGTTTGCGAAAAGGATTTTATTGTCAGAAAACCAAACGATTTAGAATCAGAAGTTCCTGTTTCACAAGAGACAACATCTGTCATTGTAGAAACACAACCTTCTTCAAACCAACTGTACACTCAATCGTACACCCAGAACAGTTACGGTACGCAGCCAAAAACTGTTCATGTACAACAAAATGTATATATACAACAACCACAACAAGCTTCCGTTTTGCCACTTTCCGAATCCGACAAGAGCCGCGTGACTTTTGCACTCCTCGGGTTCTTTCTCGGCTGTCTCGGCTTTCACAGCTTTTATCTTGGAAAAACCGGCAATGGGATTGCAACGATCCTTGCCAATTTCCTCTGCTCTCCCCCCGTGGTCATTTTTTTCGTCGGCATTGAACTGCTAAACACGACTACAGACAGTCAAAACCTTCCTTTGCAAGATAAAGATTCCCCTGTGCCGCTGGTCCTCGGTATTCTTATGATTTTTGGCGGTATCTTTTTATTCTTCATCACCATCCCGTTCTACCTCGCTTCCGCATCAAACAATTGATTATTCGCTTCGGTCCGGTTCTATAGAAGCCCTACAAGACCGAACAACAGAAATCTGTACATTCTCTTTTCCCACAAACCGAACCAAATTTCTAAACTCACAACAATATTTAGGAAACAATGTCATGAAAAATCGAAACGAACTGTTCATCGTGCTCGTAGTAATCGGAGTCGTCGTCCTCGCTGTTGTCGCCGGACTAAACGGAATGATGCTGCCTGCCCTCAATCAGGCCCATGAAAAACAATGTATCAATAATCTTTCCCAAATCGGCAAAGCCTTCTTCCAATATGCCATGAGCAATGACGACTGGTATCCAACCTCATCCAGGACTTCCAATCCAAAGTGGATGAACGGCGACAGCGGCGAAAGCCTCAACCTCCTTTTCAGACCAGAAAGATCTTCCTTCTATTACTCTGAACCTCTCATTCCCGATCCGAAGGTTTATCTCTGCCCGAGCAAGAAAGGCATTACTCCTGCCCAGCCTAACGGTTCTCTTCGAGGACATGTTTCCTATAACTGGTGCGATGGTCTTATGGGCGGCTTTTCCACTATATCCCCTGTCGCCTGCGACGGCGTTGACAACCATGTCAAAAGGGGACACTTTGTTCGTGGTGACGGGTCCGTCGGCATCGCAGTCGGCACACGTTCTGTGAAGTGGACTCAGGACAATGCGTTTAAGAACTTCTGCTACGGCAACAATCCACCATCTTATTCATTCTGAATTATCTCTCCAAGCCAAGTTCCAAGATAAAGTGATAAGGACGCATCTGCGTCCATGCTTCGCTGGGGGCGCGCATCCGCGCGCCTCGGTGGTCTCGCTTACGCTCGGCATTTTTTTATTCACCGCGAGACGCGCGGGCAAAATTTTTTAGTACGGATTAAGTACGGTTTGAGGTAGAGAAGAGAGGACGCCCGCGAAAAGCTGATGCTTTTCACGGGCGTCATTCAATCGTTCTAAGGCTTCTAAGCGGGAGCGTTTATGAAACGCCCCTGACCTGGCATAAGCCGGGTTTGATTAATCCATAGCAGGCAACGAGGCGAAGCTCTTTTCGAGTTCGGCGTCGGTGGGGATGTAGTCGCCCATCTCGCCGTCGTTGAACTTCTGGTACGCGACCATGTCGAAATAGCCGGTGCCGGTCAGGCCGAACACGATGGTCTTCGCCTCGCCGGTCTCGCGGCATTTCTGCGCCTCGTCGATGGCGGCACGGATCGCGTGGCTGCTCTCGGGCGCGGGCAGGATGCCTTCGGTGCGCGCGAACATCTCCGCCGCGGCGAACACGGAGGTCTGCTCCACGGAAACGGCCTCCATGAACCCGTCGTGGTACAGCTGGGACAGGATGGAGCTCATGCCGTGGTAGCGCAGGCCGCCGGCATGGTTGGCGGACGGGATGAAGCCGCAGCCGAGCGTGTACATCTTCGCGAGCGGGCAGATCCTGCCGGTATCGCAGAAATCGTATGCGAACTTGCCGCGCGTGAAGCTCGGGCAGGACGCCGGTTCGACCGCGATGATGCGGTAGTCGGCCTCGCCGCGGAGCTTCTGGCCCATGAACGGGGAGATCAGGCCGCCGAGGTTGGAGCCGCCGCCAGCGCAGCCGATGATGATGTCCGGCCTGATGCCGTACTTGTTGAGCGCGGCCTGCGTTTCGAGTCCGATGATGCTCTGGTGGAGCAGGACCTGCGAAAGCACGGAGCCGAGCACATAACGGTAGCCTTCATGCGTGACGGCTGCTTCGACAGCCTCGGAGATCGCGCAGCCCAGGCTGCCCGTGGTGCCGGGGAACTGCTCCAGGATGCGGCGTCCCGCCTCGGTCGTGTTCGACGGCGACGGGGTGACGTCCGCGCCGTAGGTGCGCATGACCTCGCGGCGGAACGGCTTCTGTTCGTAGGAGCATTTCACCATGTAGACGTGGCATTCGAGCCCGAAGAACGCGCACGCCATGGAAAGCGCCGTACCCCACTGCCCCGCCCCGGTCTCGGTCGTGACGCCCTTCAACCCCTGTTTCTTCGCGTAGTACGCCTGCGCGATGGCGGAGTTCAGCTTGTGGCTGCCGGAGGTATTGTTGCCCTCGAACTTGTAGTAAATCTTCGCGGGCGTATTCAGCGCCTTCTCCAGGAAATACGCGCGCACCAGCGGCGACGGGCGGTACATCTTGTAGAAATCGAACACTTCCGCCGGGATCGGGATCTGCGGCGTGGTGTCGTCAAGCTCCTGCTTCACGAGCTCATCGCAGAACACATGGCCGAGCTCCTCCGCGGTCACGGGCTGCTTCGTCGCCGGGTTCAGCAGCGGCGCGGGCTTGTTCTTCATGTCGGCGCGGACGTTGTACCACGCCTTCGGGAGTTCGTCCTCGGTGAGATAGATCTTGTACGGGATTTCGTGTGCCATGGTTTCTTGCTCCTGACATTTGACAGCCTCTTCGGTGTTCCGGCTGCCGTAGTTAAAAAAAGACGGATCAAACACTTTGTCTGATCCGCCTTGACTGACCTGCGATTGTTTTCGGAAAAAACGACGTAAAAAGCCCGGTCCCGACGGATTCACCGCCAGCACCAACGCCAATCGAAAAAGCTTTTGAACGTGTTCTTTTCCATGATGCATTTACTATACCATCTTTTTGCCGCATGTCAAGCGTTTTTTCGCGAAAAAACGGTCCGGGGCCCCGCCAGTAGCGGGAAAAGGCAGCAAAAAGCCGTGCAGCGTTTCGACACGCTGCACGGCAAAAGCATCTTCTGTGCCCGAGCGGAGCCGGACACTGCCGCAGTGGAGGACTTGTCCTCCTTACTGCAGGGGCTCCGTGATGGCTTCCTTGGTCTGCTTCACTTCCTTGATCGTGCCGTCTTCGTTGAAGAAGAGTTCGTCGACGCAGACGGAGCGGCGGAGGCTCTGGCCCTTCTGTCCGTCGCGGTCAAGCTTGCCGTTGTGGTAGAAGAGGTAGGTGTGTCCCTTGTAGTCGACCACGCCGGGGTGAATGGTGAAGCTGTTCTCGGCGGCGCCGGTGACCTGTCCGCGGAAGGTCCAGGGGCCGCGCGGATTTTCAGCGGTGGAGTAGTTGATGCACTCGCCGCCGCGTCCGCCGGAACCGGCGTAGATGTTGTAGTAGAGGCCGTTGCGCTTATAGAGCCACGGACCTTCGATGTAACGCTGGAGCTTCAGGTCGGTGATCTCGCCGTCGATCTCGGTCATGTTGTCTTTCAGCTTCGCGATGTAGGAATTCTGTCCCCACGCGAGCCAGGCGGTGCCGTCATCGTCGATGAGCACGGTCGGGTCGATGTCGTTCCAGCCGCGGCCGGGGGTGTCGCTGTCGACGACCAGCGGCTTCGGATGCGGGACGAACGGGCCGACCGGGGTGTCACCGATGGCGACGCCGACGCACTGGCCGCCCTGCGGCGTATTGTAGGTCACATACCAGTAGAACTTGTCGCCCTTCTGAATGCACTGGGCCGCCCAGGCGATGCCCTTCTTGCCGTCCGGGAAGTCTTCCGGGCGGAGCTTGACGCCGTGGCTGCGCCAGTGGACCATGTCGTCCGTGGAGTAGACACGCCAGTCGGCGATGTTGTAGTTGCCGGGGAGACCGATGTTCTCGCCGTCCTTGTAGATGTCTTCGCCGGTATAGACGTACAGGCGGTTGCCGACCACCAGCGGGGCGGGGTCGCACGTCCAGGCGTCCGTGAAGATCGGGTTTCCGCTGGGTTCCAGGTCGACGCCCTCGTAGATGACGTCTTTGGAGGACTGGCAGGCCGCGAGCGAGAGCGCCGCGAGACAGCCGAGGAACAGGTGTGTGGATTTCATGTGTTTCACCTTTCGGTTTGTGTTTATGGATGGGAATCCGGTTCGATGAAAGAGCTGTGGTTTCGAGGCGGATCCGTGCGGAGCGGAATCCGTCTTTTCCATAATGTAACGTACACGAAAGCGTTTTTCAAGCAAAAAAAAGCGCAGAAACGCCAGTTTTGCCATTTTCAACGTATTTTCAGCGTTAAATAACGCCGTTTGAGCACAAAAAAGAAACGCAAAAAGCCGCACACCATATGGGATGATGTGCGGCATAATTGTCCTCTGTGCCCGGGCGAAACCGGGCACTATGACAGTGGAGGACAGTCCTTCTTACTTCAAAGGCTCCTTGATGGCGTCCTTGGTCTGGACCACAGCCTTGATCGTGCCGTCTTCATTGAAGAAGAGTTCGTCGACGCAGACGGAACGGCGGAGGCTCTGGCCGGTCTGGCCGTCGCGGTCAAGTTTGCCGTTGTGGTAGAAGAGGTAGGTGTGCCCCTTGAAATCGACCACGCCGGGGTGAATCGTGAAGCTGTTTTCAGCGGAACCGGTGACCTGGCCGCGGAAGGTCCAGGGGCCGGTAATCTTTTCAGCTGTGGAGTAGTTGATGGTCTCGCCGAAACCGCCGCCACCGCCGCCGGCAGGACGATTGGGACGATTGCCGCCTGCACCGGGGCCGCCAGCACCGGCAGGACGGTTGCCGCCTGCACCGGGGCCGCCTGCGGGAGCCGCGCCAGCACCAG
>JAFXYP010000037.1 GCA_017541665.1 Lentisphaeria bacterium
CGGGCAAAAAGGTGATGGTGAACATGTCGCCCGCCGACATCAAGAAGGAAGGGTCGGCCTATGACCTGCCGCTGGCCATCGGCATCATGGCTGCCGACGAGAAGATTTCGACCGAGCGGCTGGACCGCTATATGTTCATGGGCGAACTGTCGCTGGACGGCAGTCTGCGGCCTGTCAAGGGTGCGCTGCCCATGGCGATTCTGGCCCGCGAGCTCAAGCTGGACGGCTTTATCCTGCCGCGCGCCAATGCGATGGAGGCGGCAGTGGTCAACAAGCTGAATATCTATGGCGTGGACAATTTCACGCAGGTGATGCAGTTCCTCAATGGCGACATCAGCCTGGAACCCACCGTGGTCGATACCCGCGCCGAGTTTGCCAAGGCGCAGGGCGTCTTCCCCTACGATTTCGCCGATGTCAAGGGGCAGGAGAACGTCAAGCGCGCCTTTGAGGTCGCTTGTGCCGGCGGACACAACATCCTGCTGGTGGGCAGCCCGGGTTCGGGCAAATCGATGATGGCCAAGCGCTTGCCGTCCATCATGCCGCCCCTCACCCTGAGCGAAGCCCTCGAGACGACCAAAATCCACAGCGTGGCCGGCAAACTGCAACAGGGTACCACGCTGATGACCGTGCGCCCCTTCCGCAGCCCGCACCACACCATCTCGCCCGTCGCCCTTGTCGGCGGCGGCAGTTTCCCCATGCCAGGTGAAATCAGCCTGGCGCACAACGGCGTGCTCTTCCTGGACGAACTCCCCGAATTCAAGCGCAGCACGCTCGAAGTGCTCCGCCAGCCGCTCGAAAACGGCGAGGTCTCCATCAGCCGCGCCGCGGGCAGCTTCATCTTCCCCTGCCGGTTCCTCCTCATCGCCGCCATGAACCCGTGCCCCTGCGGCCACCTCGGCGACCGCCGCCACCGTTGTTCCTGCCGTTCGCTTCAGATCCAGCAGTACCGCGCGAAGATCTCCGGGCCGCTGCTCGACCGCATCGACCTGCATGTGAACGTGGAGGCGCTTTCCGACGACGAGCTCGTTTCGGCACGGCCCGCGGAATCCAGCGCGGCCATCCGCGCCCGGTGCATCGCCGCTCGCGACATCCAGACGCGCCGTTACGGACGGGACAGCCGCGTGCGCTGCAACGCCATGATGGGCCCCGCCCAGCTGACGAGATACTGCGTGCTGGATCCCCAGCTCCAGACCATGATCCGCCACGCGATCAACGAGTTCGGATTATCTGCACGCGCCTATGACCGCATCCTCCGCGTCGCACGAACCATCGCCGACCTCGCGGGCTCCGAGACGATCCGCCGCGAACACCTCTTCGAGGCGATCGGCTACCGCGCGCTCGACCGCAAGGGCTGACACACAAGATAACTGGCGACACTGCGCCTTGCTCGTTGGCAGACACAAAGAAACCGGCCAGGACAGCCCCGGTTATTTACCCTCTTTTTCTTCCGTCGCGGGCGGGTCCGGCTCGGCGCCGGGAGCATGGTCGCGCTTCATCTGCGCCTGTTTCTCGCGGCGCAGGCGGTCCCAGTAGTCCAGGCGCTTGCGGATTTCACGCTCGAACCCGCGGTCCGGCGGATTGTAGAGCCTCGTGCGCGGCATGCCGTCCGGGAAATAGTTCTGCCCGGAAAACGCGTCCGGGAGGTCCTGGTCGTACTGGTAGCCGTTCCCGTAGCCGAGCTCCTTCATGAGCTTCGTCGGAGCGTTCAGGATATGCGCGGGCGGCATGAGAGAGGAATATTTCTTCGCGGCGCGGAGGGCGCTGCCCCACGCCACGTAGGCGCTGTTCGACTTCGGCGCGGTCGCGAGATAGATCACGAGCTCGGCGATTGCGATGTCGCCCTCGGGCGAACCGAGCCGTTCATAGGTGTCCCAGCAGGACACTGCCACCTGGAGCGCGTTCGGGTCGGCGAGGCTCACATCCTCCATGGAGAACCGCGTGAGGCGCCGCAGCAGGTAGAGCGGGTCCTCGCCGCCTTCGATCATGCGCGCCGCCCAGTACAGCGCGGCGTCCACGTCGGACCCGCGCAGGGACTTGTGGAGCGCGCTGATGAGGTTGTAGTGGCCCTCGCGGTCCTTGTCGTAGACCGGGGCGCGCTGGCGGACCAGCTGCGAAAGGCGTTTGGAGTCGATCTCTTCGCCTTCCGCCGCGAGGTCGTAGACAGATTCCATGAGGTTGATGAGGTAGCGCCCGTCGCCGTCGGCCAGTCCGGGCAGCGTCTTCCGCGCCTCCTCGGACAGCGGCAGCGGCATGCCGGACAGTTCTTCGGCGCGCTTCATGATCCTGTCCAGCGCCGCCTCGTCCAGCGGCTTCATGACGAAGACCTTGCACCGGGAGAGCAGGGCGCTGTTCAGCTCGAACGACGGGTTCTCCGTGGTCGCGCCGACCAGCGTGACCGTGCCGTTCTCCACGAACGGCAGAAAACCGTCCTGCTGGGCACGGTTGAACCGGTGGATCTCGTCGACGAAGAGGAGCGTGCCCTGCCCCGCCGCGCGGCGTTTCGCAGCCTCGTCGAACGCCTTTCGGAGCTCGGCGATGCCGGAGAAGACGGCGGAGAGCGCGACGAAGTGCATGCTGGTGGTGTGCGCCATGATGCGGGCGACCGTGGTCTTGCCGCACCCTGGCGGCCCCCACAGGATGAAACTGCTCAGGCGGCCGCTTTCGATCATGCGGCGGAGCGGGGCGTCCGGGCCGAGCAGATGGTCCTGCCCGACCACCTCTTCGAGCGTGCGCGGGCGCATCCGGTCGGCCAGCGGCGACTTCAAAAAAGCCGAAAAGAGACTGCCCTGTTCGTCATCCATGGCACAGGAACCTGTTCAGGTTAATGAGGTTAAGCGTTCCGGTCCGGACCGGCGCAGGGGTTACAGGACGCCCTTCGTGGAGGGGATGCCGTGCACGCGGGGATCCGGGGAGACCGCTTCCGCCAGAGCGCGCGAAAGCCCCTTGAAGACCGCCTCGAACACATGGTGCACCTCGCCCGAGGAAAGCATGCGGATGTGGAGCGTGATGCCGCCCTTCACCGCCAGCGCCTGGAAGAACTCCTTGAAGAGGGCGGTGTCCAGGTCCTTGATATGGTCCGCGGGCGGCTCCACGTCGTAGACCAGGAACGGCCTGCCGGAGAGGTCGAGCGCGACCAGCGCGAGCGATTCGTCCATCGGCAGCAGGAAGCTCCCGTAGCGGCGGATGCCCTCCTTCGTGCCGAGCGCCTGCGTCAGCGCATGCCCCATGGTCAGCCCCAGGTCCTCCATCGTGTGATGGCAGTCCACGTCCAGGTCGCCGTCCGCCCGGACTTCAAGGTCGAACCCGCCGTGACGGGCAAACAGGGTCAGCATATGGTCCATGAACGGGATGCCGGTATTGATGGCACCGTATCCGGTCCCGTCCAGATTCCATTTCACATAGATGGAGGTCTCATTCGTCTTGCGTTCGATTTCCGCGATTCTCATGCCGCATATCTCCTTTTGATTTGTTTGCATATCACAATAAATTAGCACGTTCGGCTTTCCTTTTCAAACGCTTTTGCCCTTTTTTTGCGCCTTTTTCGCACGTGTTTCCACTTTGCCGTTTGAATTCTCGCGTTTCCAATCTATATTTAACTGCGTATTTTTCCCGCGGCTACCCGCACGCGGCAAATTCTTTCCTCCGGGGTATAACCATGAAACATCTCTGTTTTCTTCTGCTTTTCGTCACCACGACGGTCCTGTCCGCCGCCGCAACGGCAAACCCTGCGGCGGCGACAAAACCTGCCGAAACTGCAAAGCCCGCAGCGGCGGCTGCGGCAAAACCGGCTGAAACCGCAAAGCCGGCAACGAAAGCCGTGACCATAACTCCCGACGATTCCCTCCTGACTGCAATCTACCGTACGAATCCCGATCCGTCCGCATACGCAGACCCGGAAAAGGCCGCGAATCTCTTCAACCGCCGCGCCGAACTGGTCGAAACGATCCGGAACGAGCGCAAGCGCATCCTGAAGGAGGACGCCTCCGCAAAGAAGCTGAACGAGGAAATCATGCTCCTGAACCGCAAGCTCGCCTCGCTCCTCGAGACAAAAAAAACCATGATCGAGCTCAATTCCAAGCTGCTCGAACTTGACAACGCCATTTCCAAGCTCAAACCCGCGCCTCCGCCGGAACCGGTAGCCGAACCGGAAACCGAATCCGCGACCAAAGACGGCGCAAAGACGGCCGAAAAGGAAACCGAAAAGAAGACCGAAAAGAAGACCGAAAAGGAGTAATTGAACATGTCCGCCAACCTCATCAACGGCACCGAGATTTCCAAAGCTGTCAACGCCGAAACCGCCGCCGAAGTCGCGGAGATCGTCACAAAACACGGCGTCCAGCCCGCGCTGGCAGTCATCCTCGTCGGCGAGGACCCCGCCTCCCAGGTCTACGTCTCCCGCAAGGCGAAAAAATGCGCCGAACTCGGCATCCGTTCCGAAAAGATCGTGCTCCCCGCGGACACTTCCGAGGCCGAACTGCTCGGCATCATCGCAAAGCTCAACGCCGACCCGTCCATCCACGGCATCCTCGTCCAGTCCCCCGTCCCGAAGCAGATCGATGAACGCAGTGTCGTGCTCGCCATCGACCCCGCCAAGGACGTCGACTGCTTCCATCCGGCGAACGTCGGCCGCATGATGCTCGGCGATTTCTCCGGGTTCCTCCCCTGCACCCCGTGGGGCGTGACCGTTCTGCTCGAACGCTCCGGCGTCGTCACGCGCGGCAAAAACGCCGTCGTGCTCGGCCGGTCCAATATCGTCGGCAAGCCCATGGCCGCCATGCTCGCCGCCAAGGCCCCGTTCGGCGACGCCACCGTCACCGTCTGCCATTCCCACACCCGCGACCTCGCCGCCGTCACGCTTCAGGCCGACATCATCGTCGCCGCCATCGGCATCCCGAGGTTCCTGAAGGGCGACCAGGTGAAGGAAGGCGCTGTGGTCGTCGACGTCGGCATCAACCGCATCCCCGACCCGGCCGCAAAGAACGGCTGCCGCCTCGTCGGCGACGTCGATTTCGACTCCGTCGCGGAAAAAGCCTCCCTCATCACCCCGGTCCCCGGCGGCGTCGGCCCCATGACCATCGCCATGCTCATGAAGAACACGCTTCGGGCCTGCCGTGCGGCGCTGAAGGACGCCTGATCCCACCCCGACACCCAGGCAAAGACGGATTCCTCCATGCCTTTCCTCTTCAAGATCATCGCCATCCTCATCGGCATTTTCGTCTGGAAATCCGTAGTCGGGAGTTTTCGCAAGGCCAGCAAGGCGATGCACGACGATTCGTACGACGAGGACGGGGATGACACCGCCTCCGCGGCGCGGCTCGACCTGGAGGGACAGTGGCGGCAGGCGGCGGAACAGCTCGCATGTACATTCGAACCCGGCGATGCGCCGAACTTGAAAAAAGCCTCCATCTCCGGCCGCTTCTCCGGGCATGCGATCACCATCAAGCGCTTCGGACACGGCTATGTCCGGTATTTCGTGGCGTTCCGCAAAGCTCCGGGGTTCCGGGTCTGCGTGGTCCGCGACCTGGAAACGATCGCCGAACGCATCCTGGACGGACATCCGGTCTTCCCCTCGAAAATGTTCTTCCCCTCGGGCGAACCCGATTTCTACTGCTCGGCGGAATCCGAGGATGCGTTCGACCTCTTCCTGAACACGCCGTCGAACCGGTCCGCCGTGCTCAACCTCGTCCATCTTTTCCCCGCCGGGATGTTCAACAACGAAGGCGTTTCCGTGCGTCTGCGCGCCTCGGCGCCGGACATCTCCGTCATAAGCAGCATGGCGGCCATCGCAAACGCCCTGGAGGCGCCCTCAAGCACCCCAATGCCCGACCTCTCGGCCGCGACGAAGCAAGCCCCGATTCCGATTCCCTCGGCGGCGGTCCGGCCCGCATCCGTCCGCGCCACAAAGACCTCTAAGATACCGCTCTCCTCAAACGCTGCTGATTCCTCGCAGCGCACGACGGTCATCCGGATTTCGCCAGAGGCCAGACGCACCAGAAAATTCGACACTCGGAAAGCCGACATCGTTCGGAGCACCCCGGAAAGGACCGCACCGGCACCCGCCACGCCAGAAAAGACGCCCGCCCCGGCACAGAAACCGGCCGCCCCCGCGGATTCCACCCTCACCGTCGAATCCGTCTGTGCCGCGCTCTTCTCCAAAGCGTTCCCCGGAACGGAGGAACGCGCCGCGTTCGAAGCGATGAAGGGGCGGCGCGTACGCTGGAGCGGCGAACTCCTCATGAGCCTTCCGTTCAGCATGGACTTCGTGTTCGGTTCCCGGAAGGGCGTGAAGGCGACGCTCCTGGTACACAAGCTGGGGCAGGGGTCCGTCCCGGTCCAGATCAAGGCCGTCGCGGCGTTCCCGCCGGAACTCCGCGAGCAACTGGAATCCGCGAAGGGAAAGACGATCGTTTTCGAGGGCGATCTTCTCAAGTTCGAGCCGTTCGCCCGCGAGATCTACCTTCAGGACGCCTCGCTCGAATCCTGACCTCGCGTGCACATCCGCGCCCTCTTTTTTCTTCGAAAACGCACTTGAAATGCGCGCAAAATATGCTATAATATTCTACTATACGAGCATAAACATTCACCCGCGGCATATTCCGCGGCCGGCGTCCCCGCCTCGATAACACGGTTCCCGCCGGTTTCAATCCCATGAGGCAGCATCATGTTACTCTTTCTCGGCGGCATCGCATTCCTGATTCTCGGGTATTTCCTGTATGGAAAACTGGTGGAGAAGATCTTCGGCCCGGACGACCGCGAAACGCCCGCGGTGAAGCTGGCCGACGGCACGGACTATGTGACGCTGCCCCGCTGGAAGAACATGCTGATCCAGCTGCTGAACATCGCCGGTATCGGTCCGGTGATCGGCGTGATCCTCGGCATCAAGTTCGGCATCGTCGCGCTCATCATCATCCCGATCGGCTGCGTCCTCATGGGCGCGGTGCATGACATGGCAGCCGGCATGATGTCAATCCGCGACAAGGGCGCGAACCTGCCGAAGATCGTGAACAAGAACCTCGGCATGGGATACAACGTCTTCTTCGAGTGGTTCATGGTGCTCCTGCTCCTGCTCGTGGTCGCGGTCTTCATCAACGTCCCCGCCAATCTCATCAACACGACCGTGCAGGAATTCAGCATCCCGTCCGATCCCGTCGCCGCCGCGAGCTACGAGCCGGAGAATTTCTTCTGGGTGGCGGTCGTCGCCATTTTCTGCTACTACGTCATCGCCACGATGTTTCCGGTCGACAAGATCATCGGCAAGGTGTATCCGTTCTTCGGCCTCATGCTTCTGGTCGGCACGCTCGCCATTTTCTTCGCCCTGCTCGTCGCCGGATTCAAGGAACCGAGCATCCTGCAGGAAAGCGCCGCGTTCAAGGCGGGAATGTGGAAATCCGACACGCATCCGGTCTTCCCGCTGCTCTTCGTGACGATCGCCTGCGGCATCATCTCCGGGTTCCACGCCACGCAGTCGCCGATCATCGCCCGCACGATGAAGTCGGAGCGCGAGGCGAAGAGCGATTTCTACGGCATGATGATCCTCGAGGGCATCATCGCCATGATCTGGGCGGTCGGCGGACTCGCCATCTACAATCTGAAGCCGGAGTTCATGACGAAGAGCGGCCCGGTGGTACTCTGCGAGATCACGACCCATTTCCTCGGCACCTGGATGGGCACGATCACCGTGATGGCGGTCGTGATCCTGGCCGTCACGAGCGGCGACACCGCGCTCCGCAGCACGCGCCTGAGCCTCTCGGAAATGCTTCACATCCCGCAGCAGAGCTTCCTGCCGCGCTTCCTGACCTGCCTGCCGCTGATCGTCCTCGTGGCCGGTCTGCTCTACTGGTCCAACACCGACGCGGCGTCGTTCAACAAGCTCTGGAACTACTTCGCCTGGGGCAACCAGGTGCTCGCCGCCACCACGCTGATGGCCGGGACCGTGTGGCTACTCCGCAGAGGGCGTAAGACCGGCGCGCTCATCACCCTGCTCCCCGGCTTGTTCATGACCGCCGTCGTCGTCACGTTCATCGTCTGGACGTCAGGAAAAGCCGGTCAGCCAGAAGGGCTTTTCTTCTTCACGCGCAAAGGCGGTCTGCCGTACGAAACCTCCATCGTGATCGGCATCATTGCCGCCGTTGCCTTCGCCGTTTTCGTCGTGCGCCAGGGCAAGAAGCCCGACCCGCTGATCGACTACACTCCGTCGACCGAACGGTATACCGACATGGAATACCGGCACTGCGGCAAAACCGGCCTCCAGCTGCCGCTCGTCTCGCTTGGCCTCTGGCAGAATTTCGGCTGGAAAGACAACTTCGACAAGGCGCATGCAATGATCTGGACGGCGTTCGACCGCGGCATCACGCACTTCGACCTGGCGAACAACTACGGGCCGCCGGCAGGCAGCGCGGAAGAGGCGTTCGGGCACATCCTGAAGGCCGACTTCACCGGCAAACTGCGCGACGAACTGATCGTGTCCACCAAGGCCGGCTATACCATGTGGCCCGGCCCCTATGGCGACAAGGGCAGCCGCAAATACCTGATCGCCAGCTGCGACCAGAGCCTGAAGCGCCTCGGCCTCGACTACGTCGACGTCTTCTACCACCACCGCATGGACCCGGACACCCCCGTCGAGGAATCCATGCTCGCGCTCGACCAGATCGTGCGTTCCGGACGCGCCCTCTACGTCGGCATCTCGAACTACTCGCCCGAACGCGCCCGCGAGGCGTTCGCCATCCTGCGCGAACTCAAGACGCCGACCGTGCTGCACCAGGTGCGCTACAACATGTTCGACCGCGGCTGCGAACAGGACGGCACGTTCGATGTGCTGAAGGAATTCGGCGTCGGCGGCATCATCTTCTCGCCGATGGCGCAGGGACTGCTCACGAACCGCTATCTGGACGGCATCCCGGATGACTCCCGCATGACGCGCCAGATCTTCCTGAAGCCGGACGCGCTCACCCCGGAAAGGGTGGAGAAGATCAGGAAGCTGAACGCTTTCGCACAGGAACGCGGGCAGAGCCTGGCCGCCATGACGACCGCCTGGGTGCTGCGGCATGACACCGTCACATCGGCTCTCGTCGGGGCAAGCCGCCCGGAACAGATCATCGACGTGCTGAACGGCCTCGAAAAGAATCCGACGTTCACCGCCGAAGAGCTCGCGGCGATCGAAAACATCCTGAAGTAATCCGCCCCCTGCGGACGAACCGCCCCTCTCCGGGGCCGTGACGATCCCGAACCCGCCCCGTATGCCGGGCGGGTCCTTTGTTGCGCCCGACCGCAGTTTTTCGGGCTTCCGGCTTTCATTTCCCGAAAAACGTGGTATATTATATATTCCGCAAAATATCATGCAGCCCAATCATACAGAGGAGCCCCTGCCATGCTGGAAAATAAAGAAGACAAGCTGATCCTCGGCCTTCCGAAGGGAAGCCTGGAAGCCGCTACGACCGACCTTTTCGCCAAGGCCGGCTATAAGATCGAGATCAATTCCCGTTCGCTCTATCCGACCATCAACGACCCGGAGATCGAGTGCATGCTCCTGCGGGCGCAGGAAATGGCGATGTTCGTGGAGGAAGGCATGCTCGACTGCGGCCTGACCGGATTCGACTGGATCCAGGAGACCGGCGCGCACGTCGTGGAAGTCACCGAGCTCGTTTACGGCAAGGTCGGACGCAACCCGCTCCGCTGGGTGCTCGCCGTGCCGGAGGATTCGGACATCAAATGCGCCGCGGACCTGGAAGGCAAGCGCATTGCGACGGAAGCCGTGGGCATGACGAAACGCTACCTGGCCGCAAACAATGTGAAGAACGTCCGCGTGGACTTCTCCTGGGGCGCGACCGAGGTCAAGCCGCCCCACTTTGCCGACGCCATCGTGGAGATCACGGAGACCGGCAGCAGCCTGCGCGCAAACCGCCTGAAGATCATCGACACCCTCTGCACCACCACCACGCGCTTCATCGCGAACGAGAAGGCCATGGCAAACCCCTTCAAGGCGGCGAAGATCAGACGCATCGCCATGCTCCTGAAGGCCGTCCTCAACGCCGAGGGAAAAGTCGGGCTCATGCTCAATGTGCAGGAAAAGGACCTCGACGGCATCCTCAGGAAACTCCCCGCGCTCCAGCGTCCGACCGTGTCCCCGCTCTCCGAAAAGGGCTGGTTCGCGCTGAACACCATTGTGGACGAAACCGTGGTCCGCGACCTGATCCCGCAGCTGAAGGAGCTGAACGCCACGGGCATCGTGGAATTCCCGCTGAACAAGCTGGTCGACTGAACATCGATATTCTCATTCAGAGCAGGTCCGCAAGCCTGCTCTTTTTTATTCGGGACAGTCCCCCAAAAGCCCTCTTCAGCAAAAACCTCCCCTTCCGCCATGAAACCGCTTCCGCAAATCGTCCGCGATATGCCGCCCGCGATACGCTTTCTGGGCGTCATCATGCTGCTTCAGCTCGCACTATGGACGCTCATCCCGGACCTCCTGTTCTCCATTCTGCCGCTCGACACGCTGGAGGCGATCGCCTGGGGCAGCGGATTCTCGCTCGGCAACGCCAAGCATCCGCCGCTCACGGGGTGGATCGCCGGGCTGACGGCGGCCGCGGCCGGGCATGCGGACTGGCCGTTCTATCTGCTGAGCCAGATCTGCGTGGTTGGCGGGATGGCGTTCATCTATCTGCTCGCCCGGGAGTTCCTCGGTCGGGAGGGATCCGTCCTGGCGGCCCTGACGCCACAGTTCATCCTGTACTACAACGTCACGTCGTTCGAGTTCAACGTGAACATGCCGATGCTGCTGCTGTGGCCCGCGGCGGCGCTCTTCTTCGTCCGGGCGTGCAAACGCGACCGGCTCCGGGACTGGATCCTGCTCGGGGTCGCCTCCGGGCTGTGCCTCCTCTGCAAGTATTATTCCGCCCTGCTCTTCGCCGCGTTCGGGGTGTGCCTGCTGACCTCGAAAACAAGGCGGCGGCTCATCCTGTCCGCCGGCCCGTGGATCGCAGCCGCGTCCTGCTTCCTGGTGATCCTGCCGCATGCGATGTGGGCGCTGACCGGCGGACTCGCCATGATGGAGGCGTATGTGGAGGGGCGCATGGCAACGCGCGTGGGTGCTTCCTGGTTCAAACGGCATATCGCCGGATCCCTGGTCATCCTCGGGAACGCCATCCTCGTCGTCGTCATCCCGCTCGGCGCGTTCTGGCTGTCGAAGCTCGAACGCCCGCGCATCCCTGCGGAACCGGAACGGCGCGAAGGCATGCTCTTCTCCCTCATAATGACGGGCGTCCCGCTGCTCGTGCTGACCGTGGTCGGACTATCCGGCGGCAACGTCCGCACGATGTGGCTGGTCCCGGTGTTCTTCCCGCTCGGCATTCTGCTGGCCTCGCTGTTCCCCGCGGAATGGTCGGAGAAACAGTGGAAACGGTTCCGCATTTCGGTCATCGTCTTCATGGCTCTGGCCCTGATCGGCGTCGCCGTGGGCAACACGGCGCATTCGAGCCTCCGCAAACATTTCCCGGCGGACAAGTTCACCGCCGAGATCTCCGCGATGTATCGTGAGCAGACCGGCGAACCGCTGGAGGCCATGGCCGGCGACGCGTGGACGGCGGGGATGTTCCGCCACTACGCACCCGGACATCCGCAGGGGTGCATCCTCAGGAACCGGAGCGAACTGGATCGTCTCGGCCCGACGCTGCAGGCGCACGGCGGGCTGATCGTCTCGGACAAGGAGGAAGACATCCTGCTCGCCATGGAGCTTTTCGGGGAGTCGGTCACACTTCAAACGTCATACGACATCGACTACCGCTCCCTCTTCGGAAAAAAACGGAAGAAAACGATCCATCTGGCATTTTTAGACGGTCCGGCGGCAAAATAATTGATATTCCGGGTTGATTCGCCGGGGATAACGTGCTATATTATATAGATATACCGGCGCGCACTTCCGTGCGGCCGGACTCGAGTTTGGATCCCCAAACAAAACACGCCAACAACTCCGGGAGTCTCCTCCTTTGAGCACTCTGTATATCGTCCTGATCTGCCTTGCGGCTTTTTTCATCGTTTCGACCGTCCTGCTGATCTGCTTCCCCTACGAAGTATTCAAGTTCATCATCATGGTCCTGCGCCACACCTGCTTCGTGGAGCGGTTCGACGGCGAGGAATACGTCCCGAAAACGGGTCCCGCGGTCTTCGTGGCGAACCATGTCTCGATCTTCGACTCGTTCATCATGATGGCCATCACGAGGCGGAAGATCCACTTCATGATGCACACGGAATTCTACCACATGAAGTTCCTCGGGCCGCTCTTCCGCCGGATGGGCGTGATTGAGGTGCCGGGCCCCGGCCCGAAGAAGATGCAGGCCTTCATGCAGAAGACGAAGCAGCTGCTCCAAGCCGGCGAACTGATCTGCATGTTCCCCGAGGGCGGCGTGTCGGGCAACGGCCTGATCCTGCGGTTCAAGAAGGGGCTGTCGCGCATCCTGCCCGCGGACTGCGACGTCCCGGTTCTGCCGGTCCGCATCGGCATGCTCTGGGGCAGCATGTTCCCCTACTACAAAGGACATTTCCGTTTCATCATGCCGCGCCAGTTCCCGATCCCCGTGGCCGTGGCGATCGGCAAACGCATCAGCCCGGACATCACGCCGTTCCAGCTCCGCCAGCTCATCTCCGAAATGGGCGCCGACGTGGAAAGCGAAGGCTTCCCGAGCGAACGCACCATCCACTACGCATTCGCCCGCCAGGTGCGCCGTCATCCTTTCCACTGCATGTACAAGGACGCGGACAAGAAGGGGCCGAAGGACCTGGACACCCTCATCAAGGCGCTGATCTTCTCGCGCGTGATCCGGCAGCTGGACGAAAAGAACGACAGCAAATACATCGGTGTGCTCCTGCCGAACTGCGTGAACGCCGCCATCGTGCTCTACGGCGTGCTGTTCGCCGACCGCATCCCCGCGATCCTGAACTACTCCGTGGGCGAGGCCGTGCGCCGGGCGTCCATCGAGAAGGCCGGCATCAAGCTCATCCTCACGAGCCGGAAATTCCTGGAGAAGCTGAAGCTCGAGCCGACGCCGGAGATGTTCCTGCTGGAGGACATCCGCCCGTACATCACGAAGGGCATCAAGTACACCGCCATCATGGACGCCATCCTGCTGCCCTCGCGCCTGCTGATGTGCCAGTACGCGCCGAAGACCTGGCGCGACAGCATGAACGACGCCGTGCTGCTCTTCTCCAGCGGGTCCACCGGCATGCCGAAGGGCATCATGCTGACCCACCACAACCTGAACTCGGACTTCTTCAACTTCTGGCGCAACGTGAACTGGACGCCGCACGACACGACCGTCGGCAACCTGCCGCTTTTCCACGCGTTCGGGTTCATGATCGGGTTCGTCCTGCCGAGCCTGTGCGGCACGCGCGTGACGTTCCTGCTGAACCCGCTGGACGCGCAGGGCGTATGCAACGCGGTGGAGAAGGACAAGCTCACGATCCTGATCGCCACGCCGACGTTCCTGCAGACCTACATGCGCAAGCTGAAGCCCGGCCAGTTCAAGTCGCTCCGCCTGGTCATCACCGGCGCGGAGAAGCTCCGCAAGGACATCTCGGAAAAGGTCAAGGCCATGACCGGACTCACCGTGACCGAGGGATTCGGCTGCACCGAGCTCTCGCCCATCGTGGCCATCAACCTCGCGCCGACCATTTTCACGCTCGGGCGCGAATGCGGCAGGCCCGGCAGCATCGGCGCCCCGCTCCCCGGCATCCACGTGAAGATCGTCGACCCCGACACGTTCGAGGAGCTGCCCCCGAATACGCCCGGCCTGATGCTCGTGAAGGGCGGCCTCGTGATGAAGGGCTATCTGAACGAACCCGAACTCACGGCGAAGGTCATCAAAAACGGCTACTACAACACCGGCGACATCGCCACCATGGCCGAGGACGGCTATATCACCATCACCGGCCGCCTGTCCCGCTTCTCCAAGATCGCCGGCGAAATGGTCCCTCACGAGCTCGTCGAAATGTCCGTGAGCGAGATCATCGGCAGCGAATCGCACGACGTGGCCGTGACCGGCGCACCCGATGCGAAACGAGGCGAACGCATCGTGGTCTTCTACTCGAATCCGAACCTCGAACCCGAAAAGGTCGTCGAAGAGCTTCAGAAGAAGAACGTGCCGCCGCTCTGGATCCCGAAAGTCCCGGACTTCATCAAGCTCGACCGCATCCCCCTGCTCGGCTCCGGCAAGCTCGACCTCCAGACAATCAACCGGCTCGCCCGCGAACACGGCGACAAGATCTGACGGAGGCCGGTGCAGATGAACAGCCAGCACGCGCTTGTCGTTTTTTCCGGCGGGATGGACAGCGCCACCGCCCTCTGGTGGGCGCGCCGCGAATTCTCCGCCGTCTCCGCCGTCTCGTTCTCCTACGGCTCCAAGCACAGCGCGCGCGAACTGGCGGCGGCCGACGCGATCTGCCGCAAGCTCGGCATCCCGCGCCTCGAGATCCCGCTCGACTTCATCGGCAGATACTTCCACTCGTCCCTGCTCAAATCGGGCGGGGACATCCCGGAAGGCGCATACAACGAGGAAAACATGGCATCGACCGTCGTGCCGTTCCGCAACGGCATCATGCTGGCGGCGGCGGCCGGTCTCGCGGAGGACTCCGGGTGTTCCGCCGTCATCCTCGGCAACCACTCGGGCGACCACGCGATCTACCCGGACTGCCGCCCGGAGTTCATCGACGGCATGGCGCGTGCGATCGAGGCGGGAACAGGCGGCAAGGTGAAGCTGCTTTCGCCGTTCTGCCGCATGACGAAGGGGCGGATCGCGGCGCTCGGCGCCGGGCTCGGCGTCGATTTCTCCCTCACCTGGAGCTGCTACAACGGCCGTGAAAAGCACTGCGGCAGATGCGGCACCTGCCGCGAACGCAAGGACGCGTTCCGCGAGGCGGGAATCCCCGACCCGACCGTCTACGAGGATTGAGCCGCCATGCGCAAATACCGGGTCAACGAGATCTTCTATTCCATCCAGGGCGAAGGCGCTTTCGCCGGGACTCCCGCCGTCTTCGTGCGGTTCTCCGGCTGCAACCTCGCCTGCCCCTGGTGCGACACCGACCACTCGCACGCCGTGGAAATGACGCATGACGAGCTGGAGGATGCCGTCCGCGCGCTTCTGAAGGGCCGCGAGGGCGCGATCGTGGTGCTGACCGGGGGCGAACCCGCGCTCCAGCTTCGCGACGACGAGCCGCTGTTCCAGGGGCTCCCCAGCCGCATCTGCATCGAGACGAACGGCACCCTGCCCGTGCCGACCTGGGTGGACTGGGTCACGGTCTCCCCGAAAAACGGGCTGTCGACCATCGTCCCCGCTCCCGACGAACTGAAATTCGTGTTCGAACCCGAACACATCCCGTATTATCTCTCCATGGAGGAGGAACGCTGCGAGAAAAGCATTCAGCCTCTTGCCCGGAAGGACGGCACGACCAATCTGGCCGAGGCGCTGGATTTCGTGCTCGCCCATCCGCGTTTCAAATTGTCCGTGCAGCTGCACAAAATCATAGGAGTCCGTTGAATATGCCCAGAAAGGCAGTTTCCCCGCGTCCGGCGGCGTCCGGATGCGATCAGCAGATCGAACAGCTCGTTTCGAGCTTCTTCCAGATCATCGGCGAGGATGCTTCCCGCGAGGGGCTCGTCGAAACGCCCGCCCGCGTCCGCCTGGCCGTGGAGGAGGTCTTCTCCGGCTACCGCCAGGACCCGAAAAAGATCCTGAAGACCTTCACCGAGGACGTCTGCAAAGAGATGGTCATCCTCAAGAACTGCGAGTTCTACTCCACCTGCGAACACCATCTTTTCCCGTTCTTCGGGCACGTCTCCGTCGCGTACCTGCCAAACCGCCGCATCGTCGGCATTTCGAAGCTCGCCCGCCTCGTGGACTGCTTCGCGCGCCGCCTGCAGATCCAGGAGCGCATGACCGCACAGATCGCCGATGCCATCATGGACGTGCTCGACGCGCGCGGCGTGTATGTCCTGTGCGAAGCCACGCATTTCTGCATGACCAGCCGCGGCATCCGCAAGCAGAACGCGAGCATGGTGACCTCGGCCATCCGCGGCGCGTTCGAAAAGAGCGAGTCGCTCCGCATGGAATTCCTCGCCGCCGTGACCGGAAGCATCTCCGGCTTGTGACCTCGAATTGAACTGAAAAAGGGAGTCGAAAAAAGGGAGTCGAAAAAAGGGACAGGACTGCCGTCTTTTCCTGCGTTGCCGCAATCATTTTTTCACGGTTGCAAAAACGGTCTGCACCGCTCCTTCGCAAAAAGCTGTTTTTTGTTCTGTAAACCACTGAAAAACGCCTCGAAAGCGCTTTTTTTCGACTTTTTTTAAACTTTCTGCATATTTTCCCTCGTTTTTTGCTTGACATCGTGCATTTCGAGGTTATATTGAAAATAACCTTAACCCCAAACATGGAGGAATGTCCGATGAAACACAGCTTCTACGACGTCAAACTGAAAAAGAAAGTCACCGCCGATGTCACCAAGGCCGTCAAGTACGGTAAGGGAACCGCCACTCGTTATGCGTTCAAGGCGGAAACGAAGGACGGTCGCAGCCTGACCGCGTTCGTCAAGAAAGCTGATTGGGATAAGTTCAAAAAATAATCTCCTCTCTTGGACGATCCGGCGCCCTGGAAACAGGGCGTCTTTTTTTTGCCCTTTGAACAGGGGCTACTTGCAGCCGGTTTCCCCTTTTTCTCCTCAGAAATCACCGAATATTGAAAAAGAGCTTGAAATCCAGCTACGGGGATGTATATTAGGCGAAGACAGCGGGACTCCGCACGATCGAGGGGGCTGCCGCATGACACCATGGAATACAGTACATCAAGACCTGCAATCGCCCAACAGACCGGAGGCAACCGTTGAAGACCTTTTTCCACACGTTTTTCGTTCTTTTCGCCGCAGTCCCGTTCATGGCGTTTGCCGCGGACCCGGAGTTCGACAAAGACGACCCTGCTTCAGTCCGCGAATTCGCCGGAAAGGGAAATCCCGAGGCGCAGTATTATCTCGGATTGCATTTCGAAGCGGAAAACAACATGGCGGAAGCCGCCCAATGGTACGCAAAAGCGGCGGAACAGGGCGATCTGGACGCCCAGTACAAGCTCGGAATCTGCTATGAAAAGGGCGAAGGCGTCCCCCGGGACAATAAAAAAGCCTCCGAATTATATCGGAAAGCCGCTGAACATGGCATCGTCGATGCCCAGTTCTCCCTCGGCGCCTGCTATGAAAAGGGCAACGGCATCGGAAGGGATGTGAAGGAAGCTGTCGAATGGTACCGGAAAGCAGCGGACCGGAAAATAACCGAAGCGCAGTACAGGCTCGGGTACTGTTTTGAGAATTATTCAGAGGTCCGAAGCGAAGACAAGGCCGCGATCTGGTACCGCAGAGCCGCGGAAAACGGCCACGCCGGGGCGCAGTACAAGATCGCCCAGTTCTATGAAGAAGGCAGGGGCGTCGAAAAAAAATTGAACGAAGCCATCCCCTGGTATACGAAAGCGGCCGAGCAGGGAAACCTGGATGCCCAGATCAGACTCGGCAAATATTATGAAACCGTTTCAGACACAGAAAACTCCCGTGCCCCTCGTTCGACCCGAAACTCCGCTAAAACCGTTTCGAAAGGAGCTCCTCTGGATATGGCGGCAGCCATCCGCTGGTATACGAAAGCCGCGGAACAGGGATACCAGGATGCGAATGTGTTCTACACGATCGGTTCCTGCTATGAAAACGGCAAATACGTCAAAGAAAACGTGAAGGAAGCATTCGACTGGTATCGGAAAGCCGCGAAACTCGGTCACACCGGCGCGCAGTACAAGGTCGGTTTTTTCTATGAATCAGGCATAGTCGTCAAAAGAAACCTGACGGAAGCGTTCGACTGGTACCGGCTGGCCGCGGAACTCGGTTCCGAAGAAGCGCGTGCGAGGCTGGACCAGCAACTGCAGGATGCGACGAGCGCAGAAAAAAAACGGGAAGAAGAAGCTGCCCGAAAGGCAATGGAGGAGCGCGTGAAAAAAATAACCGTCAGAATGTCCGGCGAAAAAACGATCATCACCTTCCCTATCGGTTTCGAACTGGAATTGATAAAAGTCGAGGCGGGCACATTCGAAATGAGCAGGCCGGACGGAGAGAACTCTCCCAACGAAAAACCGCATCAGGCAACATTGACGCGGGACTTTTACATCGGACGGACGGAGGTGACGCAGATGCAGTGGGTAAACGTGATGGGGTCCAACCCGTCCACTCCCAAGGGGTACGACCATCCTGTGAATCTGGTGTCATGGATTGATGCAATGACGTTCTGCGAGAAACTGAACAGCTCCGGGAAGGCGCCGGACGGATGGAGATTCTCGCTGCCGACGGAAACGCAGTGGGAATATGCCGCCCGGGGAGGGAACAAAAGCAAAGGCTATAAGTACAGCGGAAGCGACAACATCGACGAAGTGGCATGGGTCAGAAACAACGGCGGAAGCAGCCCCTTCCTCTATAGGGGTGTGACAAAAACTGTTGGATTGAAGCATGCAAACGAACTTGGCTTGTACGACATGAGCGGGAATGTGTGGGAGTGGTGTCTGGATGACTGGAATATCGACAGCAGCAGTCTGACGGCGGAGTTTTCGCGGGAGAACGACAAGGGAGGCAATCGCGTGATTCGAGGTGGAAGCTGGAACGACTCCTCCGAGCTTTGCCGTACCGGAAACCGGGGTCCCTGCGGCTGCGATAACCGGCTCGATAAACTCGGCTTCCGCCTCGCCCTCGTCCCGGTCAAATGATTCCGGCCGGGCGTCAGCCGAGCTTCAATCCTCCGCGGGGACGGCGAGGACGACGGCCTCCCTGTGCTGGCTGCGGAACCAGGATGCCTGCCTGCGGGCGTACTGGCGCGTCGCGACCACGATGGATTCCAGCAGCTCCTCCCGGGTCGTCTTTCCGGCGAGGTAGTCGTCGATCTGGGCGTACCCGATCGCCTGCCACGCCGTAGGCGTCCGCAGCAGCCCTTTCGCCAGCATTGCGCGTGCCTCCTCGATCCAGCCGGATTCCAGCATCCGCGCGGCGCGTCTGCGGATCCGCCGCACCAGGTCGGCGCGGTCGCGGACAAGCACGAACTGCGCGAACACGGGATCGGGGGAGAACCCGCCGGAATGCAGCTCGGTGATCTGCTTGCCGGAAAGCAGGAAGACTTCGCGCGCACGGATCAGCTTGCGGCGGTGCGGGTAGAACCGCCTGAAATCGAGGGGGCACTCGCGCTCCATGACCGCCGCGAGCTCCGGGAAATGTTCGTCATTGTCGTACGCGGCGTCGAGCTCGTCGCGCAGGCCCTGGTCCGCGGGAAGGACGTCGAGGCCGTACACGAGCGCGTGGAGATAAAGCCCGCTGCCGCCCGCCACGACCGGAAGGCGCCCGCGCGCGCGGATTTCGCCGATGATGCGGAGGGCGTCGGTGCGGAACCGGAACACGTCGGATTTCTCCTTGATGTCCATGGAGTCGATCAGGTGGTGCGGCACCTCGCGGCGTTCCTCCGCGGTCGGCTTGGCGGTCCCGATGTCAAGCCCGCGGTAGAACTGCATGGAGTCCGCGGAAACGATCTCCCCGCCGCATTCCCTGGCAAGGGCGAATGCCAGCTCGGATTTCCCGGCCGCGGTCGGCCCCATGATGACGGGGACCCCGTGGGCCCGCCGAACCGTGTCAAGCAGATTTCGCAGCGTCGCCGGCGTCATCCCGCTTCGCCTCGGATTTGGTTTCGGGCCGGAGGAACGAGGAAAGGACGAACAGCGCCACGCCGCAGCAGATCGCCGAGTCCGCCACGTTGAACGACGGCCATTCGGCGACGTCCCGCCAGTGGAACCGAAGGAAATCGATGACCGCGCCGTGCCAGAGGCGGTCCGTGCAGTTCCCGGCGATGCCGGCCGCGACCATCAGCAGCGCGAAACAGCGTTCCGGCCATCCCGAGCTCAGTTTGCGGAGGAATACGATCAGCAGGACGAACGCGGCGACCGAAATGCCGAACGGGATCCACGGCAGATCGTGGAACATGCCCCAGGCCGCGCCTTTGTTCGTGAGGTGCGTGAGGTCGAAAAAGCCGGGGATGACCGTGATGCGTTCGTGCAGGCCGATGCGGTGCAGGACCAGGATCTTGGTCGCCTGGTCCAGAATTGCCAGGAACAGGGCGAACAGCGCGGCCGCGAGGATGACATGCCGTTCCCGGGTCGAACCGGGCGTCATGCGGGCTTCTGGCTTGAATAAGACCATAACGGGCGGGAGATTGTACGGACGGAAACGCTGCGCGGCAGAACAGGTCAGGCGGAACGGAAATCGCCTTGTCCGCCGCGCCGGTCCTGCCGGCGGGGATCAGCGGTGGCGCGTCCCCTCGTTCGCTTCCTTGCGGGACTTGCAGGCCACGCAGAAACGGGCATAGGGTTTGAACTCGAGGCGTTCGGGATTGATCTCCTTGCCGCACTCGATGCAGATGCCGTATTCGTTTTCGTCAAGACGGGTCAGCGCCTCGTCGATCATTTCGATCACGGTGCCTTCCTCGGAAAGCAGCCCGAGCTCGAAATCGTGCTGGAAATTATCGCTGCCGAGGTCGGCCATGTGCGTCGCCATGCCGGCGCCGGGGCCGGACTTCCGGTTGGTCAGGGCATCCGCACGGTGGATGTTCAGCTGATCCTGATAATTGCTCCTCAGGTCCAGCAGGAGATCCCGGTAGTGCTTTTTCATCTTCGCGGAAAGATGGGACTTTCTGATGACATGCCCGTTGGCTTCGGCAAGATTCTGGAACGCCGCGACTTCGGCCTTGGTCACGACACGGCCGTGATGCGAGGCCTGGAGATCTTTGTTCTTATCCGCTCTCTTTCTGGACGGAACACTGGCGACGACGGGCTTGGAAACCGGCTTCACAGCAGACGGAGCTTTCGCAACGACCTTGATCGGGGCCTTCTTCGCAGGAGCGGCCTTCGCAGGGGTCTTGGCAACGGCTTTCTTCGCGACCGCGGCCTTCGCAGGGGTCTTGGCAACGGCTTTTTTCACGACCGCGGCCTTCTTCGCAGGAGCGGCCTTCTTCGCGGGAGCGGCCTTCACAGGAGCCTTGGCAACGGCTTTCTTCACAGGAGCGGCCTTCTTCGCAACAGGGGCCTTCTTCGCGGGAGCGGCCTTCACAGGAGCCTTGGCAACGGCCTTCTTCGCAGGAGCGGCCTTCGCAGGAGCCTTGGCAACGGCTTTCTTCACAGGAGCGGCCTTCGCAGAGGTCTTGGCAACAGCCTTCTTCGCGACCGCAGCCTTCGCAGGAGCCTTGGCAACGGCCTTCTTCGCAGGAGCGGCCTTCGCAGCAGGGGCCTTCTTCGCAATAGGGGCCTTCTTCGCGGGAGCGGCCTTCTTTGCAGCGGATTTGACAGTCGTTTTAGCGGGAGAAGCCTTCGCAACAGTTTTTGCCGAAGGCTTGGAGACCGGTGTTTTGGCCTTCCCGGATTCAATCTTTTTCATCTGTTACAACTCCTGATTTCGCGGCTGTCGACCGCCGGATCATTTTGTGGTTCCCGGACTGACGAATCATGCTGTATCAAGCATTCCAACCGATTCCAGAAGAAGACCGTCATTCCGTCATGTTTTAAACGAACTATTTAAAATAGCACTAAAAATATGATAATCAAGCCGGATGAATTGAAAAAAGCGTTTTTCGCTGTATATTTTTATGGCCGGACTTCCCGCTGCGCCTCAACCCCCCGGAGCGGTCCGCATCCCGGACATACTTCACCCGATTTCCCCGGAGAAACCATGATCGACCTTCACATGCACAGCAGCTGTTCCGACGGCACCTTGACGCCGGAGGAGCTTGCCGCCGCCGCCGCGGACCTCGGGCTGGAGGCCGCCGCCTTGACCGACCATGACACGGTCTCCGGCGTGGACCGGTTTCTGTCCGCCGCCGCAGGGACGCCGCTTCGCGCGGTGCCGGGCGTCGAACTCGCGAGCATGCTTTTCAACAAGGACATCCACATCGTCGGGCTCTTCCTCGACCCCGCGAGCGGATCCCTGCTTTCCGCGCTGGACCAAATGCGACTCTGGCGGGAGGAACGCAACGAGGAAATGGTCGGGAAACTCCGTTCGAAGGGATACGAGATCACGATGGAGGAGGTGCTGGAAGAGGCCGGCGGCGAAAGCGTCGGGCGTCCCCATATCGCATCCGTTCTTCTTCGGAAAGGGTATTTCCAGGACATGCAGAGCGTCTTCAACCGGCTGATCGGCCGCAACGGTTCGTGCCATGTCCTGCGCAAATATTTCCCCGTCGACATCTGCATCCGGCTGATCCACGAAGCGGGCGGACTCGCGATCTGGGCGCATCCGCTCCACGCGGCGCGCGGCGCGCGGGCTGCCCTTCGAAAAATCGGCATGCGGCTTGCGAACTATGGCCTCGACGGCCTCGAATGCTATTACTCCATGTTCACCGACCAGCAGCAGGCAGACGTGCTGGAGTTCGCCCGCGCCCGGTCCCTGCTGGTCTCCGGCGGAAGCGATTACCACGGGGCGTCCCATCCCCAGGTCAAAATGGGAACCGGGATCGACGGCAATCTGGCGATCCCGTTCGAGATCTACGAACGGCTTCTGGCCGCAAAGCAAAACAGGGATTCCCATGACAGCGAAAAAACAAGTTGACGGCATCGTGATGCTTCATAACCTTTATACCCGGCTGGAAAACGTGCTCCCCATGCCGGAGCCCGGGGCGCGCGTCGAACTCGACCTCGGGTGCGGCGACGGGGAATTCGCGCTGGCGCTGGCGGAACGCCGCCCCGACGTGTACGTGATCGCGGCGGACATGCTGCTCGGGCGCGTGCGGAAGGTGCAGAAACGCGTCCTGCGGGACGGCATGTCCAATCTCCATGTGCTGAAGACCGAATCGCGCGTGCTGATCTCCAGGACGATCCCCGACGCGTTCGTCGACCGCGTGCACCTGCTCTGCCCGGATCCCTGGCCGAAAGCGAAACACCGCTGCCACCGCCTCATCACCTCGGACATCATGATGCAGTTCGCCCGCATCCTGAAGCCGGACGGCGTGTTCCATTTCTCCACGGACAATGCGGAGTATCTGGAGATCGCGGAAAAGACCGTGGCGGGCTCCGGCCTTTTCGCTCCGTCCGACCTGTCGCTGACCGCCGACGTCGCCGACATCAAGACCGGATTCGAGCAGCTCTGGGAGTCCGAAGGGAAGACCGTGACCCACCGGGCCTGGCGGAAACTCTGATCCGCCCGACAGCCGCCAACAAAACGGTGGAAATCGAACCGGTATTCGGCATCGGGAGGCGCTTTTTCCCGCTTTTTTTGGAAATCTTCGGAAAAATGACTTGATTTGACTGTCGGATTATGGTATATTGCTTTATCAATCATACGCCTTAAACTGCAAATCAATCATACAGGAGACAAACCTCATGAAAAAGTCCCTCAAGCTCGCCGTCCTTTCCGCCTGCGCCGTCCTCGGCGCCCTCGCCGCCACTTCCTGCGCCACTCCCTTCCCGCTCGGATGCCTCTACACCGACGTCACCATGCCCGGCAGCATCGGCAGCGGCGATTTCGAAGCGAACCGCTACGGCTCCGCCTCCTGCTACAGCATCCTCGGCTGGGTCGCCGGCGGCAACGCCTCCATCAATGAGGCCGCTGTGAATGGCGGCATCGACCACGTCTCCTGGACGAACCGCAAGGTCACGAACTACTTCGGCATCTACGGCATCTACAAGACCGAAGTCTTCGGCACCGGCAAGACCCTCGGACCCGATCAAAGCCTCGCTCCGACCAACAACAATCTGAAGTGACCGTTCTACCGGTCCGGATTCATTTCGTCCGGCCGGATGGAATTGCACAGGCGGTTTTCACGACGGCGCCGCGGAGACTCCCTCCCCGACGCCGGATGAATGCCGCCGTTTTTTTAACCTGAACCGGCACCCCGCACAGATAATAACATGACCCTTCTCGAGCTGAAAAACGAGTTTGCGGAACGCTTTTCGCAAGGCGGCTTCGAAGCGGCCGACATTGAGGCGCATTACATCGTCTGCGAAGCCGCCGGGATTCCCGACCGCGAGTTCGCCCTGCACGCCTGCGACCCGCTCGCGCCCGAAGTGCGGAATCGTGCGGAATCCTTTCTGGAGCGACGTCTGGCGAACGAACCCTGGCAGTACATTTTCGGGCATGTGCCGTTCCGCGACCTGGAACTCGCCGTCGGCACGGGCTGTCTGATCCCGCGTCCGGAGACGGAATACTCCATCGATCTCATGCTCGACGGTCTGCCGGCCGGGGCAGCCGTCTGCGAACTCGGCGCGGGCAGTGGGGCAATCTCCCTGGCGCTCGCCTCGGAACGTCCCGACCTGACGGTCGTCGGGATCGAACTTTCCCCGGACGCCTTGAAATGGGCGGAACTCAACCTGAAAACACTGGCCCTCCCGAACGCGACATTCCTGCACGGCGACCTCTTCGGTCCCGTCGCCGGACGCAGGTTCGACCTCGTCGCGGCGAATCTCCCCTACATCCCAGACGGCGACCGCGGCAAACTGCCTCCGAACGTGCGCGACTACGAGCCCGCCGAGGCCCTGTTCGGCGGAGCCGACGGGCTGGACGTCATTGCGCGTGCACTGGAGCAGGCCCCGGCATTCCTGAATCCGGGCGGCCGCGTCTTTTTCGAGCTTGATCCATGCAACGCCGGCCGCGCCCTGGAGCTGGCCTCAAGATCCCTTCATTCCCCCGCGCTCCTTCCCGACCAGTACGGCAGAACGCGTTTCCTCTCCGCAAAAAAATGACGCCCGGGCCGTCCGCAGCGGACGATTCGGGCGCTTCTTGTTTCCCGTATGGGACGGAGCTTTTTTTTCAGAGGTCGAGCACCATCCGCATGAAGGCGTCGCCGGTCATGAACCCGAGCGAGCCGTTCGGCGCGGCTTTCTCCGAGTACTCATTGACCGAGTCGGGCGTGATGTGCGGTCCCCAGATGCAGACGGGCACCGGAGTGCGCGTGTGCTGGCGCATGGAGAGCGGCACGGGATGGTCCGGGAGCACCGCGAACGTCACGCCGCGTCCCTGCAGCGCTTCGACGACGGGTTTGATGATGCGGTTTTCGAAATCGCCGATCGCCTGCATCTTGAGGTCGAGACGGCCTTCATGCCCGGTCTCGTCGATAGCCTCGAGATGCACATACACGAAATCGTGGTCCTCGATCGCGCGAATGGCGGCGGCGGCCTTGCCCTCGTAGTTCGTGTCGATATATCCCGTGGCGCCTTCCACCGGGATCACGTCCATCCCCGCGCACTTGGCGATGCCGGAGATCACGTCGACCGCGGTGATCACCGCCCCGGTCTTGCCGCCGTAACGCTCCGAGAACTTCGGGAACGACGGCGTACGGCCCGGGCTCCACGGCCAGATCGCGTTGCCTTTCGCCTCGCCGGACTTCACCAGCGGGTGTTCGGCCAGGAACGCGGCGGCGTCCGCCCACAGCCTGTTCAGGAATTCCACCGTATGGGCGGCTTCCTTCGAGTCGTCCTGCGCCGTCCACGGGAGTTCGGCGACGGGGATGTCCTGCGAAGAGTCCGGCTTGAAATAACCGACGTTCGGGGAGAACTCCGGACCATGCAGGATCAGCAGGTTGCGGTAGCTGACGCCGGGATGGAAGGTGAGCTTGTCGGAACCGAACCGTTCCTGAAGCGCCTCCATCAGGATCCGGGAATGCTCCTTCGTGATGTGGCCGGCGGAATAATCCTTCAGGATGCCGTCCTCCACGGTAATCAGGTTGCAACGCCACGCGACGTCGTCCGATGCAAGCGGGATGCCCTGGCTGACCGCCTCGATCGGGCCGCGTCCGGGATAGTACCGCGACGGCGCATAGCCGAGCACGGACATATTCGCCACGTCCGAAGACGTCGGATAGCCTTCCGGCAGGGTCAGGAACGTACCGGATGCGCCGTTTGCGGCGATCTTGTCCATGGTCGGGGTCGGGACGGCTTCCAGCGGGGTCTTTCCGCCGAGTTCGGGAATCGGAAGGTCGGCCATGCCGTCGCCGAGAAACACGACGGCTTTTCCTTTCAGGTCGTTAGCATTCATAGTTGTTTTTTCCTTTGCTGTCAGGACTGAAATACTGCGTTTGATACTAATAAGATACCATGCCGGGAACAAAAAGTCAAGGCGCGCCCGGAGGGCCTCCATGGAAAAAGCACGTACATTTGTATGTATTTTGTGAAAATAGTTTCAATAAACTTTCATTTTCCGCTTGATTCCGCAAATATCAGGATGTATTGTATTTTCCGGAAAATCGTTTCGCGTTTTTCATCTGTGCCGCACGGGATGTCCTGTACCCCAGCCGGCATCCATCCCGACCACAGGACCGAAGGCTAATGAAGAAAATCACAAAACGGCAATTTGAGATCGCGGGTTTCATCCGCGATTTCATCGGAAAAAACGCCATTTCTCCAACCCTCTACGATATCGCGGAATACTTCGCCATCAAGCCTTCGACCGCCGCCGCACACATCGCCGCCCTGGAGCGCAAACGCGTCATCGTGCGCCAGAAAGGCCGCCGCAGGAGCATCCGGCCCGTCGGAATGGGATCCGGCCTTCCGCAAAAACTCCCCGTCTGCATCCCGTTCTATCTGAAAAAAAACAGCATCTCCGGCGCTCCGACTTCCTTTTACCACGTGGATGCCAGCCTGCTGCCGGACCATGTCCGGGCAAAGGACCTTTTCGCAGTACGGATCGGGGGCTTCAACGGACTCCCGACGGAATCCGATGTGGAACCCGGCGACATCCTGATCGTCTGGACGCGGCCGGAACACCTTCATCCGGGCATGATCGTCCTGGAGCGCAAAGGATCCGTGCCTGTCTGCCGCCAGGTGAAAATGGACTCGGCGCCGGACCCCGGCATGGTCGGACAGGTGATCGCTCTCCTGCGTCCGCTCAAGTGACGCCCCGTTTCAGTTTCAATGCAGGAAAGGGTGCTGAATCGCGCATCCCGGCGGCGTTTTCGTCTTTTTTCCTCTTATCGGCTTGACTTTGCGGAAAATGGTCCTACATTATGGTACCACGTTTTTTTCAACCGGAAGGGACCGCCATGTTCAGATCGCTTTGCATTCTTTTCGCCGCCGCCGCAGTCATCCTCTGCAGCGGGTGCAAAAGCACCGTTGACAACAACAACCGTACCGCGGCGGAGCTCTGCCGGTACATGATGCAGCAGACCGGCGGCACATTCGACGGCATGATGGAAGTCGACCAGATCCATGCCGACGAGGGCTTCGCGCTGAAGCTCGCCAACCGGCAGGTGGCGTTCTACAAATTCAACACGAAGTACAAGCGCCCGCGCTCGAAGATCGAATACGTGGACAAGAACCATTTCATCTACATCTACGGCTTCAAATTCTCCGCCGTCTCGCACGGTTCCTTCATCATGGTCGACTACGAGGACAACCCCATGAAGGACAAGCTCCTCGAAGCCTTCAAGAGCTTCTGACCCCGCGCGAGGACATAATCCGCGCTGTTTCCCGTGGAGAAATCTTCCTCGCGATATCGCATCCTCTGCGCGAGTTTCTTGTTCTTTGACATTTTTGAACTCTACGGGCTGGGGCTTGTAGAGTTCAATCGGTACACTTGATTGCCTTCATGGTGGATGATTCGAACAGCATCGCTGGGGCTTGTAGAGTTCAATCGGTACACTTGATTTCTGAATCTTCGCGTCCTTCGTGGCGATCTGCTGGGGCTTGTAGAGTTCAATCGGTACACTTGATTCCTCATCGCCATCGCCATCGAATAAATAAGGCTGGGGCTTGTAGAGTTCAATCGGTACACTTGATTATCTGGCTGTTGCGGTTGGCCGAAGAATTGGCTGGGGCTTGTAGAGTTCAATCGGTACACTTGATTCCGTATTCGGTTGACGGTCTAAAAACGCCTGCTGGGGCTTGTAGAGTTCAATCGGTACACTTGATTATAACGTGTGGTGGACATAATGGGTCTCCTGCTGGGGCTTGTAGAGTTCAATCGGTACACTTGATTCCGACCACACATTTTACGGAGACCTCGCTCGCTGGGGCTTGTAGAGTTCAATCGGTACACTTGATTGCCGGAATCCGGCGCGCGCTTGACGTCCAGGCTGGGGCTTGTAGAGTTCAATCGGTACACTTGATTAGTTCAAGGATGGTATCCTTGTTCTTCTTGGCTGGGGCTTGTAGAGTTCAATCGGTACACTTGATTCCCCCCGATGGAACGGTTCTTCACGGTCACGCTGGGGCTTGTAGAGTTCAATCGGTACACTTGATTGGGATTACCTTACCTTCAGCATCAATCTTGGCTGGGGCTTGTAGAGTTCAATCGGTACACTTGATTATACATCCATCAGATTCGATTGTAATTACAGCTGGGGCTTGTAGAGTTCAATCGGTACACTTGATTTGACCCGCCTCTGAAGCGCCGCCGCATACCGCTGGGGCTTGTAGAGTTCAATCGGTACACTTGATTGACCCAGGCATCGAGCCGTGCGCCCGCCAGGCTGGGGCTTGTAGAGTTCAATCGGTACACTTGATTTCGTCGCGTATAACGCCGATTGCGTGGACGGCTGGGGCTTGTAGAGTTCAATCGGTACACTTGATTCTTCTTCGTCGCACTCTTTCCAGTCTTCCGGCTGGGGCTTGTAGAGTTCAATCGGTACACTTGATTGCCCCGAACGCGTTACACCCGTTCATCTTCGCTGGGGCTTGTAGAGTTCAATCGGTACACTTGATTAGAGAACGGCGATACCTGGATCCTGGGGTGGCTGGGGCTTGTAGAGTTCAATCGGTACACTTGATTCCAGTTACA
>JAFXYP010000038.1 GCA_017541665.1 Lentisphaeria bacterium
CGGTGAGTCCGGCATTGATGAACGGCTCGGCAAATTCATGCGCGAGGCCGTGGGGAAGCGCCAGGAAAGCGGCGTCACAGCCGGAGGCGATCGCCTCGACGTCCGGCATGGAGAAGGAGAGGCCGGTTCCGGCGAGACGGGGGAAGATTTCCGCGATGTCCTTGCCCGCGTTCTGGCGGGACGTGATCACGCGGATATCGGCATAGGGATGACGGGAAAGCAGACGGAGAAGCTCTTCGCCTGCATATCCCGCGGCGCCGACGATTGCGACGCGTACTTTGTCCATGGCACCTGTCTCCAATTAGCGTTTGGAGAACTGGAAGCGTCTGCGGGCGCCGGGCTGACCGGGTTTTTTGCGTTCCTTGACTCTGGAGTCGCGCGTCAGCATGCCGCTGCTCTTCAGCACGGACTTGTAGTTTTCGTCCGCGAGGACGAGGGCGCGGGCGATGCCGTGGCGGATGGCGCCGGCCTGACCGGCCTTGCCGCCGCCGACGACGGACGCGTCGATATCATACGCCTCGGCTGCGCCGGAGACGTTCAGGGGCTGCATCACATAGCCGCGGAGAGCTTCGGTCTCGAAATACTCTTCGAACTTCTGGCCGTTCACGATGATCTTGCCGTTGCCGGCGTCGATGCGGACGCGGGCGCTGGCGCATTTTCTGCGGCCGGTGGCGGCGATGGCATTCTTCTTATCCATATTTCAATGCTCCATTATTTCACGGGTTCGGGTTTCTGGGCCGCATGCGGATGCTCCGCACCGACGTAGACTTTCAGCTTGGCGTACTGGGCACGGCCAAGGCGCCCCTTCGGCATCATGCCCCACACGGCCTCGCGGACCAGGCGGTCGGCATGCTTCGCACGGATCTGCTCCGGCGTTTCGATCCTCTGGCCGCTGCGGTAGCCCGTCCAGCGGATGTACTTCTTGCCGGTTTCCTTGCTGCCGGTGAGCACTGCCTTGTCGGCATTGATCACGACGACGAATGCGCCGGTGTCGACATGAGGAGTATAGGTCGGTTTATCTTTGCCGCGCAGAGCGTTCGCGATCTTGACGGCAAGTCTTCCAAGCGGTTCGCCCGCGGCGTCGAACAGCACGAATTTGCGTTCGATTTCGCCAGTCTTGGCCAAATAGGTTTTCATTTCAGGATTGCTCCTTGTTCAGTTCAGTTTGCAGTCACAAATGTTCGAAAAAAGGGCGTACCGGAACTGCCAGATCCCGGGACTTTCCTGACGTCGTATTCGGGATATACCACATCGGAATCAATTACTATACTTCCTGTTCCCCTTTTTTTCAAGCAGATTCCGTATTTTTTTCCAAACTTTTCTGAGTCGGAACCCTTTCGGAGGCCGGTGGAGCGCATTGCCTTTCCGGCCCCGCGGCTACCGTTTCCGGTTGCGGAGGACGACCGCGACGATCAGGATTCCCCAGAACAGGAGGAAGACAACGGAAGCGATGAAGACCGGAATCCAGCCGATCGAGAAGACCAGTGTCAGCGCCAGCGCCGTTACGATGCCGCCCCCCATGAAGGGTTCGTGGAGCAGCTGCTTGTAGCCGAATGCCGCGGTCGCCTCGGTCTTGCTCTCCGGGTCCACGGTGCGGAGCAGCAGGAGCCCGGTCGCGGTCACGCCGAGCGACTGCCCGAAATCGGCGATGGCGCGTTCGAACCAGGCATTGCGGAAGAGGCGCGGCGCGACAAAGAGCACCATCACGACCGACAGCACCGTGCCCGAGGCGACCAGGATGAGCAGCGGCAGCCAGTTCTGGAGCACCACCTCGATGCGGATCGTGGCGATCGCGGAGACCACGAGGAAATCCAGGGAAGCGCCGGAGATCCGCTTCATCTGGTCGCCGTCGATCAGGGGCGCGATGCGGAGCCTCTGGAAAGCATTCTGGATGATGAGTCCGCCGATCATGCACAGGGGGAAGAGCGGGAAGCCGGAAAAGATCCGGATGGAGGCCTTCGGAAAGAGGCCCGTCTCCGCGTGCTGGAAGCAGAAGAGGATCGCGTAGCCGATGGATACGGCCGCGCCGATCAGCGCGCAGTGCCACGCCAGCGAGTCGATGGAGTCGCACAGCACCGTCTGCCGGCCTGCGGCGGGCTGTTCCCGGCGGCGGTAGATGCCCTTCAGGTGGAGCCGGTCCATCTTCTCCAGCGGCAGGACCTCCTTCACATGGCCGCGCCGGTTGGCCCAGTTGACCAGCACCATGCCGACGACGATCGCGATGATCATGCCGACCGTTGCCACCGTGTAGCCCAGCGCGATGCCGTCGCTCCATTTGTATTCGTCGAACACGGCTGCCATGCCGCCCACCGTGCCGTGCCCGCCTTCGAACCCGATCTCCAGCAGGTTGCCGAACGCCGGGGAAACGCCGAAGAGCGGCATCAGCACAAAGCCTGCCAGTCCCAGCCCCAGGACGTATTGCCCCCAGGCGATGAACTGGCTGAAGCAGAGCTGAGGGAATGCGACGGCGGCCATTTTCGCGAATTTCGGCGCCGTCACTCCGAGGAAGAGCGCCGCGAAGACCACGTTGATGAGGAACCTCGGCAGCTTGCCGATGGCGTCGAACACCTCCGCCGGGACCAGTTCGGGAAAGCATTTGAAGACGATGAGGGCGACGGCGCCGCCGATGATGGAGCTCGGGAGATAAAGTTTCTGCAGGAGCGGGATGAAGACGCGTAGGCACTTCCCCAGGACCAGGAACAACGACAACATGCAGAATACCAGTACGGCAGTCATAGACGATCTCTCTGAAATGCTGAAAAGGTTAAAGTCAGATAAGAATGAGACTATAAAATAGCGGCTGTTCCGGGAAATGTCAAGACGTTTTTCTATTCCGAAAAAGGAAAAACCGGCTTGGCGGCCCCATGGCGGAACGCCGGAGGGTCGGTCGGGCAGGATGCGACGGAAGGCCGTTTGTGCCATCGTCTGTCCTGATGTCGGAGGTGCGCCGTGAGGTCCCGGATCGGTCCGAAATGATAAATACTACATGTTTTTTGCCGTAATTTCCATTTGAAATCCGGTTCGCGCATGTATATTATGCTACGATAGGTATGCACTCGTTCCAAATACGAATAACCCCAAAACAACAAAAGGCGGTTGACTCCGCCTGATAAGGACCATCAGCATGAAAAAACGCTCCGGTTCCCCCCTCATCATCGCAGCGGCGCTGACCGCGCTGCCCGCTATCATCGCTCTTGCCCAGTTCCCCCAGGGAGGAGGCATGGGCGGCGGAATGCCCGGCGGCTTCGGCGGCGGCTTTGGCGGCGGCTTCGGCGGTTTCGGCGGCGGCTTTGGCGGCGGCTTCGGCGGTTTCGGCGGTTTCGGCGGCCAGGGCCAGCAGCAGGAGCTCGGCGACGAGCCCGCACTCCGCGACATTTTCAAGGACGACTTCCTCTGCGGCGTCGCGCTCGGCTTCGCCCAGCCCGATTCCTTCACGGGCAAACTCGCCGGCAAGCACTTCAACCGCGTCGTGGCGGACAACGCCATGAAGTGGGAGAGCGTCGAACGCTCCGAAGGCAACTTCAACTGGGGCGGCGGCGACGGCCTCGTCCGCATGGCACAGCAGTACGACATGCAGCTGCACGGCCACTGCTTCGTGTGGTACCAGCAGACGCCCAGATGGGTCTA
>JAFXYP010000039.1 GCA_017541665.1 Lentisphaeria bacterium
GTGCGGCAGGCGGTCGGTGTAGAGCCTGCCCCACTGTTCGTTGCCGACGCCGATGAACTTCATGTTGAAGGGTTCGGGATGGCCCATGTCGGCGCGGACCTTGCCCCACGTGGACGTGACCGGGCCGTTCGCGAATTCGATGAGGTCGAGGCAGTCCTGGATGTAGGGGCCGAGCTGATCGACCGCGACCTGCTGGGTGAGGTCGGACGGATCGTTCTGGAACTGGCAGGCGAGGCCCATGTTCAGCACGGGCAGGGGCTCCGCGCCGACGTCCTCGCAGAACTGGAAGAACTCGAAGAAGCCGAGTCCGCAGCTCTGGAAGTAGTCCGGGGTCAGATGGTCGATGAACGTGTTGTTCCAGCGGTTGCTGTTCAGCGGGCGGTTGCCGACGGGCCCGACGGTGTTCTTCCACTGGTAGCGCTCGTCAAGCGTGGTGCCCTCGACGATGCAGCCGCCGGGGAAACGGAAGATCTTCGGCTTGAGGTCGGCGATCGCCTGTGCGAGGTCGTTGCGGAGGCCGTTCGCGCGGCCCTTCCAGGTGTCTTCCGGGAAGAGCGAGATGTGGTCGAGGTCGACGGCGCCCTTATGCCCGTTGAGGAGGATGCGGAACTTGCCGCGCGACTGCGTGCCGGCCGCCTTCACGTCGAGCTTGTATTCCTTCCATTCCCTGCTGTCGACCGTGAACGGCGTCCGGGCTTCCATCGTGCCGTCCTCGCGGACGAACGCGGCGTCGAACTTGACCGGTTCCGTGGTGCCGGGTGCGAGGCGTGCCCACAGCGTGAGGTGGTAGACCTTGTCCTTCTCGAACGCGAGGCCGCGGAATCCGCCGTTGTCAAGCGCGGTCCAGCGGTCGCGGTGCGATTCGGCCGTCGCGCGGGCGAAATGCGGATTGCGCGGGAACGGGACGTCGTCCTCGCGGCCTTTGATGACCTCGACGCGGCCGTCGGTCTCCCAGCCGGAGAGGCCGTTCGGGAATTCGAAGGAACGGTTCTTGATGAGTTCGGCATAGAGTCCGCCGTCCGCCGCGAAGTTGATGTCCTCGAAGAAGACGCCGTACATGGTGGGGCTGATGTCGAACCTGGTCTTTGCCGGGTCGAGCGTGCCGGTCATGGTCTTCGGCGCGTCCTGGGATTGCGCATCCGGCGCGGCGGCCCCGGAGAGGATGGCCGCGGCGGCAGCGATGCCGATGAAAGCCTTGTGTTTCATGGAAACGATCCTTTCGTTTTGAGGTGAAAACGTGTGAACGGATACTGTTTTGCGATAATGTAGCAGTTTTTTCCGCAAAAGTCCAGTGAAAACAGCGGGAGATTTGCGAAAAATCGGAAAAAGATCCGTGTTTTGCAGGGCAGGGCGAAATCCCGGTCCGGGGTCGAGTTGCTTTCCTTCCTGCCATTTTTCTTTGATTTCTAACGAGTTTGTAATAAAAACGGTTTGACTTTTTTGTCTGCCAGCCGTATATTGTTATCAGGCATCCCAGCAGTGTGGGGGGCCGCACGGACGTCCTCGGACGTTCACACCGGTTCAACTCCGGGCGGGGTGCCTGACAAAGCATCTCTGTAGTACTGCGGTCAGTACTGGAATCCGTTCGCAAGAACATCCAAGTTCCGGTTCAATTCCGGGTGTAATGCTTTGGCTTGAAGCCGGTTTCCGAGAAGGTCCCAGTGACACTAAGGATTCGGGCTTCTTTTTTCGTAACCGGGCGTGTCTGTCCCGCTTTTTTCGAAAAATGCACGAAATGAGCGAAAAATGACGGTTCCGGACTTGATTTTCCGGAAAAATGGTCTATATTATTTGGACACGTTGAAACAGAAACCTTAATCCGCTATTCGGATTCGGTGGATCGCATGATCCGCATGACCGCGGGGTTTTCTTTCATGCGCAGGGATTTCCGGCAGGATTCGCCGGAGGAAGAGCCCGGCATGGCGCAACGATGGAAGCACGGCTTCCCGTTGCGGAAAAAAGGACTCGCGTTCAGCCGATTCCCGTACAGCGGGCAGGGATTTTGTGAGACAAAACAACCCCTCAACCACGAACGGAAAGAACAGGACACCATGGAAGGAAACGCGAGAGACATCAGACTCTACAGCGGGACGTCGCATCCGAAGCTCGCCGAATCGATCGCACAGTGCCTGGGGCAGCAGCTCGGTCATGTGACCGTGCAGAGGTTCCCGGACGGCGAAATTTTTGTCCAGTACAAGGATACCCTGAGGAACGCGGACACATTCATCATCCAGTCCACGTCCAATCCGACGAACGAAAACCTGATGGAGCTCCTCATCATGCTGGACGCCGCCCGCCGCGCGTCCGCGGCCCGGATCACCGCGGTGATCCCGTTCTTCGGATACGCCCGCCAGGACCGCAAGGATAAACCGCGCGTGCCGATCACCGCCAAGCTCGTCGCGAACCTGCTGACGACCGCCGGCGCGAACCGCATCCTCGCCATGGACCTCCACTCCCAGCAGATCCAGGGATTCTTCGACATTCCGGTGGACCACCTGTACGCGGCGTCCGTGCTGATCCCGTACCTGCGCGGCAAGACCGACGCGGAGTCCGTGATCGTGTCCCCCGACTCCGGCAGCGTGAAGATGGCGCAGTCGTACGCCGACCGCCTGGGCTGCGGATTCGCCGTGGTGGCGAAGCGCCGCCTGGACGCGAACCACGTGGCGTCGTCGCATCTGGTGGGCGACGTGAAGGGGCGCACCTGCGTCCTGGTCGACGATATGACCAGCACGGCCGGCACGCTCTGCGCGGCCGCCGAGCTCCTGAAGCGCGAAGGCGCTGCCCATGTGCTCGCCGCCGTGTCGCATTTCCTGGCGCGCGAAGAAGCGTTCGAGAAGCTGAAAGCCAGCTGCATCGAAGAGCTGATCACGACGAACTCCGTGCCGACCAACCTGACGGGCGACTCCGTCCACACGCTGGACATCGCCCCGCTCCTCTCCGAAGCGATCAGCCGCATCCACGACGGCGATTCCCTTAATTCGCTTTTCCAGCGCTGAGCGGGAAGGCGAGCTTGAAACGAAACGAACAACCCACACATAACCGACACATCACACGAAAGGACCCAAAATGGCAAAAGTCAAACATGTGTTGAACGTGCAGGCGCGCACGGCCGGCGGAACCGGCGACGCACGCCGCCTGAGAAAGACCGGACTGATCCCCGCGATCGTCTACGGCAAAGGCATCGAGCCGAAGTGCATCTCCGTGAACGCCACGGAATGGCAGCTGCTCAGCCGCAACGAGCTGAACATCCTCTCCCTCGTCGAGGACGGCAAGGAAACGCTCGTCCTGCTGAAGGAAGTCCAGCACGACCCGATCCGCAACCGCACCCGCCATCTGGATTTCCAGGCGA
>JAFXYP010000002.1 GCA_017541665.1 Lentisphaeria bacterium
GCAGGAGATTTTCTGTCGCTTCCGGTCAGGGCAAAAACAATGTGGTTTTGAATCATGCTGAAAGCCTGGTCGGTCAGGAAATCCATGACCTGAGCATTAATCACACCCTCGGCGATGTTAATGCAGAGCACGGCGGCATCGATCATGGACAGATACGAAAAAGTCTGCTGAGCTTCTTTCCCGACTGCCGTATGAAAACCGGGTGTGTCAATGAAGATTGACCCCATGGGGAGGACTTTGCACGGAGCAATAAGCATTCCGGCGACATCTTCCTTCTCTCCGCTGACGATTTCGGAGAACTCGCCGAATGAAACACTTGATCTAATGCCGTCTGTTTCTTTGAAGTATTCAGTTTCCGTAATCCCTTCCGTTGGTTCAATCAGGCAGATTGCTTTTGTCGTTGGCAAAATATCGGTCGGCAGATGCGTCCCGAGGATTGAATTGATCAGGCTTGATTTGCCCGCACTGAATTCCCCCAGGAACGCAATTTTGATACTGGCTGTATTGCGGATTTTCTCAATCGTGTCGGAAAGGGAATTGATCTCGTATTTCCGGGCGATCTGTTCGACTTGTTCAAGCGCATTCATTCCCGTTGCTCCTCTATTGCCTGAACGTAGTTATCGTACTCTTTCAGGAGTTTCTTTTCCTCTGGAGTGGGAGTTCCGCCGTCTGCATTAATAATGAGGATGATAAGCTTTCTGAAGAGCGCATAATCAGGTTCGGCGAGGCGACTGATTTCCTCAAATGCCTCTTTCAGCGTCGGGGGAGTACTCTTGTATTTTTGAACCTTTTGAATTACCGCGGCAGGTAGTTTTTCTGAATGAACGCCATGTATGAACTGTCCGAGCTCGCGCATTTCGTCCTTGGACATATTCCAGTCAATGCTTGATGCCGCAAAACCAACGGCAAAGAGAGCAATGGCGAGCTGTGCATTCTGTTCAATATCCTGTTCTGCATTGTCTTTTATAGCTATTTTGAATTCCGTTTGAGCTTGTTTGATTTGGTTCTTGACCGTCTGCTTCCTTTCCTCGTCCTGTGCAAGAACCTTCTCGCGTTTTTCCTGAATTTTGATGATTTCCGTAACCGATTCATTGTGTTCGGATGCTATCTGACTTTTTTTCTTCTCATCATCTTCGGCTGTTTCCATCAGCACACTTGCTCCTTTGACCACGCCAATAGCCGCCGCGGCCCCAAGCGGTCCGCCGACAATAGCTCCGCCAACTCCTGCAACCACGTACTTAAGCCATTTTTTACCCATAACAGAATCCTCTTACGGAATTTTCCGCTGTGTTTATGTTTTTGAATGAAACTGAAAAAAAGAAATGCATACTGTTTTTCAGTAGAAAGATCTATTTTCGATTAGCGTTCCTTTACCGATTCCACCACAATCTCGCGTCCAGGGTGTCTTGATTGAAGCATGCGCTCAATGGAAGCATTTGTCGCGCTCGGAAGGACATCAAGCACAACAGTGTTTCCACCGACTCTCTGTCCCTTGTCATTGTAGACGCCATAGTGAACTTCAACTTTCATTTCGTTTCTCTCCTTGCGGGTGATCCGCTATTATTTGTTTTTTGAGTAGGCACAAAAACTGCTGAACAAATACAGCAGGATTTAGGCGATTTCTGTGGAGGCACACCCGACCAGCCGGATAAACGATTATCCGGTTGAAGGACGATAATGACTGTAGGAAACAATCGAACAGGAGCATGGGCGGCCTCGGTGTGGAGTTAACAATCCTGCGCACGAGGCGGCGACCAGTTCAAATGGCGGTGTTGGTCAAGTTCAAAAACCTGATGTCTGACCACAAAAAAAGCCGGACGATTCCCCATGCGTGGCGATGAAGGTCCGACCAAGAACCTGTTCCTGAAACGACAGAGAAACGCCCAGCAAGATACAAAGACACTATGGTCCCTTGCTGGTTTATTTCTTTTCAGGAACAAAAGGTTTGGCGTAAACTTGGTCGGTTTTCATCGCCTTTTGCTAAAATAACCGATGTAAAGAACTCGGAAACGAAATCCGATACCCTCGGAAATCCTTTTCCAAACGGTAATATAACCCCATTTCGTCAAAAATCAAGCATAATTCTTTACTTTCTAATAAGTTTTTTTGAAGAAAAATGTAAATCGGCCTTGACTTTTGCTTTGGACGCGATATAGTAAAGATAGCATACCCCTGCAAGCCTCTCGGTTCGCCGATGCTCAACGTGCGGGGGGTTTTTTTATACGGATTCTCCCAAATGAGCTTACCAACATACCCCCAAAACGCACTTGACATCCCATCTCAGCTGTTCTTGCTGGAAACCCGTGGCGTCGTCATCGAAGACATGGCTTTTGCCCGCAGAGTTCTGGAAAACGTCAGCTTCTATCGCTTCAGAGCCTATTTGTTCCCGTTTCTTCGCAAGGACGGTTCCGGTAATTACGCTCCGGGAACCTCGTTCAATCAGTGTTGGCAGTATTACCGATTCGACCGCAGACTGAGGATTTGTGTCCTTGATGCAATCGAACGAATCGAGGTTTCGGTCAGGACGCAGATTGCAAACAACCTTTCATTGAAATACGGTCCTTTCGCTTACCGGGATCCGAGCATCTTCGCCGCCAGTCTGAACATGGCACGGTACAATGAGCTTCTCTCTTTTATCGCCACGGAAACAACCAAGAGCAAAGAGGAGTTCGTGGAATCGTTCCGCCGTACCTACGATACCTCGAATGGGCTTCCTCTTTGGATGGTGGTTGAGGAGATGACGTTCGGAAACGTGCTGACGCTCTTCCGTCTGATGAAAAAACAGGACAAGCTGGCAATCGCGCAATCCCTTAACAGCAGCAAGACCGTCATCGAATCGTGGCTGACGAATTTGAACTACATTCGTAACATCTGCGCCCATCATGGTCGCCTTTGGAACCGGAAACTCGCTGTGAACCCACTGATCCCGTCCAAGGATGCGAAATGGCATGAGGCGAACTATCCTGTTAATGCTGACCGCATCTACTCCACATTGTGCATCCTAAAAACATTGCTTGACGAGGTTGCACCGCAGTCGCAATGGAAGCAACGGTTCTATGCACTCCTCGCGGAATTTCCCTGCATTCACCGCGTTTCAATGGGCATCCCAGATGGCTTCGAGAACTCGGCCATCTGGAAATAACTGCCTGCCCCCCCCCCAGCTGTCAATCTTTTGGAGCGAAACAGTACGATTTGTAGTATTGCAGACAAATCCTGCCCGAAAAAACACGATCAAGTCCTCCTCAAAATAAATCACGAGGGCAATCTCAGCAGCAGAAAAAAAGACGAATTCGGTCTTTCTGTATGGGCCCAAGCTGAACAAGGGGCTCAAGCTGAACAGGGGCTCAAGCTGAACAAGGGGCTCAAGCTGAACAAGGGGCTCAAGCTGAACAAGGGGCTCAAGCTGAACAGGGGGTTCAAGCTGAACAGGGGTCCCAAGCTGGAAGTACGTCTGTGTCCTTCGGTTCTTTAAATTATGCCAAGATTGCGACCAATATTATTTATAATTGGCAAAAAATTCTTGCCATCCGAAAAAAAGCCTCACACCCTCTTATTCCATTTTGAAAAAACTACAAAGGGTAGCGTTCCAACCGTATTTGACGCAGATAAATCGGTTTCAGCCCTTGAAATGAGGATTATCCGTGATATAGTATCTTGTCAGACGGTTATCAGGGCCTGTCGCGTTGACGGGTTCGCTGTCCGGCGACAGCACTTTGACACTTGGAAATCTGCCCCATTTTTGCCCCACGAAAAGGCGAAAATGCCCCAAAACAGCCCCATTTTTCATGATGTGCGCACACGCAGAAAAACTGGCATAGTTTGTTTTGGATAAAAGGGTAACAACGATTTTTGAGCGTATTTTTCGATACGGAAGCAGTCACACTCTCTCCGCCATTTTTTACCTTGAAGACAAAAGGGTTCCACAGTTCGGGATGCGGCGGAACATGCCGCGGTCATTTTTCCGGAATTACGCAGCGCGGGAGCATTGTCTATTCTGCCGGGACGGGTTTGTTTGCCGGACAGACTTATTCTTCGGGCTGACCGGGATCGTTCTTCCCGGTGAGGAACGGCTCGTCCATGCTGCCGGACCGGAACCCTTCCAGATCGAGCGTAACATAGGGAAACCCCTCTTCGCGGAGCGCGAACGCGATCTCAAATCGTTTGGCGGCAACCAGTTCGAAGCCTTCTGCATTGGTTTCGATGCGCGCGACGTCGCCGTGGAGACGCAGACGCACCACATTCAAGCCGAATTCCCGCAGACATGCCTCGCCGCGCTCCACGCGCCGGAGCGCCTCTTCCGTCAAGGACGTGCCGTAGGGGAAACGCGTTGCCAGGCAAGGCGAGGAGGGCTTCCCGGCGACGGTGACCAGGAGTTCGCGAGCGGCAGCGCGGATCTCGTCTTTCGTAAACCCGCAGAGCGCCAGCGGACTCAGCACGCCGAGCTCTTCCAGCGCCTTGCGTCCGGGGCGGTATGTCCGCGTGTCGTCGGCATTGGTGCCGTCAACAAGGTTTTTGATGCCGTGCGCCTCCGCGATGCGCTTCATTTCGGAGAAAAGCCCGCGTTTGCAGTGGTAGCAGCGGTCTTTCGGATTCTCCCGCAGGACGGGGTCGGACAGGACGTCGCGTTCGACGAGTTCCGCCGGGACGCCGAGTTCCGCCGCCAGCTTCATCGCGGACGCGGTTTCCTCGGACGTGTGGAACGCCGTGGCGAAAACGACCGCGAGCAGGGGGAAGCGATTCCGGGCATAGATCTCGGAAAGGACGGTCAGGAGCAGGGCGCTGTCGACGCCGCCGGAAAATGCCGCGCAGACGCCGTCCGCGCTCAGTTCATCCAGGATACGCCGGAGTTCATTCAGTTTGCTTTTCATCGCTGGCCCTCGCGGTTTCCGCGGCATCGCGGAAGAGATCGGAGAACGGCGCCCCGGATGCGGCCGCCAGTGCTTTGATGCTCTCGTATTCGGGGTAGTAGAACGTCTGCCCGTCGAAGCTGCATTTCTTGACCTTTGCGGGGCCGGCGGGAAGCGTCACGTCCATGACCGTGCGGGCGAGGCAGGTGCGCCCGGCGCGGATGCGGCGGATGCCGATGGAACTCGTTTCCGTAAAGATGATGCGTTCCAGCGCGGAGGCGTCGGATTCGCGGCAGATTACGCGCAGGAGCCATGCCGGACGGTTCTTTTTCATGAAGGCCGGGATGAAATGCACGTCCAGCGCGCCTGCCGCGAGCAGGGATTCCATTGCCAGGCCGAGCGTTTCGCCCGTGGAGTCGTCGATATTGGTCTCCAGGATCAGGACTTCGGCGGCGGGTGCGTCTTCAGCGGCGGTTTCCTCGATCAGCATGGCGCGAAGGACGTTCGGCATGCCGAAGTCGCGTTTGCCCGCGCCGAGTCCGATCTTCCTGATCGTGAAGGATTCCGGCAGGGCGGAGCGGGTACGTATTGCGGCGGCGATGGCGGCGCCGGTCGGCGTGACCATTTCGCCCTGCACGGGGAGGATGCGGAGGGGAAGCCCGGCGGCGGCGACGATGTTCGCCACGGTGGGACGGGGACGGGAAGCAGCCCGTGCTGACACTCCACGAACCCGGTCCCCTCGTTCAGGCCGGTTACCGCGACGTCGTCGATCCCGAGGTCGTCCAGACAGACCGCGGCGGCGGCAATGTCGACGATGGAGTCGATCGCGCCGACTTCGTGGAAATGCACTTCCTCGACGGGCTTGCCGTGTGCCCTGGATTCCGCCTCGGCCACGATGCCGAATATCTTCCGCGCGAGATCACGGGCGCGGGGGGTCAGGTTGCCGCTGTTCAGGATGGCCGTGACGTCCGCCAGGTTGCGGTGCACATGCGGATGCTCGTGGTCATGGTGTTCGCGGCTGTGGTCAGGCTGATACCCGTGGGCTTCATGCGGATGTTCGTGTCCGAGAGCTTCGTGTTCGTGATGATGCTCGTGTTCGTGATGATGCTCGTGTTCGAGTTCGACGTCGAAGGAACAGGCGTCGACTCCGTGCGAATTGGCGCGGGCGATCGCGACGGAATACCCCTCCACGTTCAGGCTCTCAAGGGCGGTTAGCAGTTTGACTTTAGAGGCGCCGAGGTCAAGCAGGGCGGCCACGGTCATGTCGCCGCTGATGCCGGTGGCGCATTCGAGGTAGAGAATGGTTTTGCTCATGGACGGTTCCCCTGTGTGACGAGCGTATTGATCCGGGCGGCGAGATACCCTGCGCCGAACCCGTTGTCGATGTTCACGACGGACATGCCTTCCGCGCAGGAGTTTATCATGGTCAGGAGCGGGGCGATGCCGCCGAAGGACGCGCCGTAGCCCACGGACGTCGGGACGGCGATGACCGGTACGGAGACAAGCCCGGCGATCACGCTTCCGAGCGCGCCCTCCATTCCCGCGACGGCGACCACGGCGTTCGCGGTTCGGATTTCATCCAGACAGGCGAATAGGCGGTGGATGCCGGCGACCCCGACATCGAAGAACCGTTTCACGTTCGCGCCGAAAAACTCGGCGGTTTTTGCCGCCTCTTCGGCGACCGGGAGGTCGGACGTGCCGGCGGTGCAGACCGCCACGCATCCGGTCCTGGGATTCGGCTTGCCGATGAAGTACAGCAGGTGCGATACGGGGTCGTACTGGACGTCGGGCAGGGCCGCACGGACGTATTCGGCCTGTTCCGCACTGGCGCGCGTGCCAAGAGCGTTTCCGCCTGCGGAGATGAAGCGTTCGAAGATGATCCGGACCTGTTCGGCGGTCTTGCCGGCGCAGAACACCGTTTCGATGCCGCCGCGGCGGAGCTTCCTGTGGTGGTCGAGTTTGGCGAAGCCGATGTCCTCGAAAGGAAGGTTGTTCAGGCGTTCGAGCGCCTGTTCCCTGGTTATGGCTCCGTTTTGGAAATCATCCAGTATCCTGCCTGCATCCATGGTGAAAGAACCCGTTTCGTTTCTGGTGGTGCTTTGTCGGAACGTGCAGTCCGTCAAGACGATGCAGGCGGAGCGATTGCCGATTTCGCAGTGCGCTCCGCCCCGGTATGAAGCCGGACGGGATCAGATCCCGTTCGCGTCGATCGTTTTGTAGATGGAAATATATTTGCGGAAGAGGGCCTGGAGGTCGCCGTTGGCGCGCTTTGCGGCGATGACTTTGTCCGCGGCGTTTTTCACTTCGGTATTGCCGTGGCGGAATACGAATCCGTATTCCTCGGCGGGGATGGAGACGTTCAGCATCTCGATTCTGTCGATGTATTTGCCCACGGCCAGGTCGGCTTCGGTCTCGTCGTCGATGTAGGCGTCGATCTCATGATTGAGCAGCCCGATAATGCCCTCTGTGGCATTGTCGTAGTGGACCGTCTTCGCGTGAAGCTCGTTGAGGGCATATGCCTCATTCGTGGTGCCCTTCTTGGCGCCGACGACTTTGTGCTCCAGGTCTTCCAGATCACTGATCGTGGAGCCTGCTTTCACCAGGATCCGGCGTGTACTGTCCTCATAGGAGTTGGAGAACAGCACGGATTGGGCACGCTCCGGTGTAATGGAGATGCCGGTTGCACCCATGTCGGCAGCGCCATTCATGACAAGGGGAATAATCTCGGAGAAGGGAACGAGCCTGATCTGAAGCGGGCGCTTGAGTTCGGCGGCGATGGCCTCGGCCATTTCGATGTCCACTCCGATGAGGCGGTTGTTTTCCGTGAAAACGAACGGCGCGAACGAGGCTTCGACGCAGACGACGAACGGTTTGACTCCTTCCATCTGCGTTTTTGCCCCGTATCCGGGGAAGGTCACGAGCGCATTCAAGTGTTTTTCGCGGCTCTTCTGGAGTTCGCCGGAAAGTTTGAACTTGTCGATCACAGCGTTGGCGACTTCCGCAAGGGCTGTGTTCGATTTGTTGAAGATGAGGCCATACTGTTCCTTGGACAGCGGCTTCGGGTTGATCCGGAAGGTGTCTCCAGTTGACTTGACCAGGAGTTCCGCCTGCATCTGGTCCATGATGGCAGCATCGGCCCTTCGGTCGGAGAGGGCGTGGTTCACTTCCTCCTGCGTGAGGAAGGGCAGGACGCTTCTCGGCTGGATGTGTTCCCGCAGGAACGTGAGGTCGCTCGTGCCTTCCTGTGCGGCGACACGGGCGTTCTTCAAGGCGGTCTCATCCGTGATGGCGGAGTTCTTCGGTACCACGATCACCTGAGAGGAAACATCGTAGACGGTGGAGAAAAGGACGCGTTCGCCACGTTCCTGCGTGATCGTGATCCCGGCCGCGCCGATGTCCGCCTTGCCCATGGCGACGAACGAGAAGACCTGCTGGAACGGCAGGATCTTGTACTGGACCGGACGACCGAGCTCTTTTCCGATCTCCTTGATGATGTCGATGTCGATCCCTGCGACCGGAGACTTGGCCTGGGATCCCAGATAATAGCAATAGGGGGACGAAGACGCTTCACAGGCGACGATCAGAGGTTTTTTGTCGTCGTCTTTGGAGCATGCCGGAAGGATGGCGACGCCAAGAAGCAGAACGGCGAGAAGAAGGAGGATCTTATTCATAAAAAGCCTTTCTCCAGTACGGATGAAGTTTTTTGAGTTCAAAAACGCTGTTGTAATACAATGATTCTATACATTACCACGTTTTTTCGCGATTTCAAGCGAAAAAATGATGTTTTGCGCGTCTTTATTCTTTCTTTTCTTCGAAAGACTTGGGCAATGTGTCCCGCGGGCGGAAGCTCTCCCCGTTCTTCCGCAGGGATACCAGGTTCAGACGAAAAGACGGTGTTTCTTTCCCGCGTCGTAGTCCGGGACCGCGTATGCCGCCGTCCAGTCGCCGTTGCGACCCTGCGTCAGCAGCACGCCGTGCAGATAGCCGCACCAGTCGTCCACGGAAAACGCGCGGACGCCCAGTGCCGAAAGGATCGACATCGCGAGTACGTCGTGCGAAACGAAGACCGCGCGTGCCGTCGGAAACGGCGTTTCCGTGAGAAACGCCAGAAGTTCCGCGGCGAAGGGACGCATGTCCTTCAGCGTCTCGGCGTGTCCCGTGGAAAAATACTCGCGCATCACGATCTCCGTATTATGGGTGCGGAGCATGGCCTCGAAATCCACCGGCCTGGAGAAGATGGTCAGGTCGCCGAGTTCGGGGCACTCCCGGACGCTTTGAAGCGGGAAACCGCCGCCTTTCATCAGGCAGACGGCTGTGTCGCGCGTCCGCCGCCGCGGAGATGCACCGAACAGGACATCGCCGCCAAGCCCGGACAGCAGCCGTCCGCAGCGCTCGGCCAGTTTCTTGCCTTCCGAGGTCAATCCCGGATCAACCGAACCGGCCCGGAGCGATTCCCGGATGGAATGGCGCAGCACGAGGACGGTTCTGGCGGAGTCAGCCGCGAGAGCGGGAACATGCCCGAGCAGGACGGGTTCGGGATTGACAGCGAAGGAGGACGGCATGCGGAGGGGAAACGGCCGGGGACAGGTTCAGTTCGAAGACCGCTGGACGCCGGGGGCGCCGAAGCCGGTGTTGCCGCCGATTTTGAATCCGTTCGAATTCTTTTCTTTTGCTTCGCGCTTCGGTACGATGCGGTCGGCGTTCTCCACGAACGAATCGATCGACCTCTGGTTGTTGTCGAGCCGGCCGATCTCCGAACCGGAGGAGTTCAGGATGATGACCGTGGGATAGGAGGAGACATGGAACTGGTCGGCGATCCGGCGGTTGTGCTGCACCTGGTCCTTGTTCCGCTTGTCTTTGCTCGTGTCGGCATTGTTCGGGTAGTCCAGATACACGATGAGCAGACGGTCGCGCATTTTATTCTTGAATTTGCTGTTCTCCATGCGCTCGGTCTTGAATTTCCGCGAATTGTCGTTGTCGGAGGAGTGGAAGAACACGGCGACCGCCTTCCCGCTCTGCTGGGCCTTCGACATCGCGTCGTCGTAGTCGCAGAACCATCCGTTCGGGGCGCGTGTCCAGCGGGCGGGAGTCGTGGGCGCCTCCAGCGTGGCAGTCCGGGCATTGTTGTGGATGAGCTCATCCACCTTCGAGTCGACCATTACTTTCGGTACGCTGTCGCCCAGGACCTCCTTGATCTTCCGGCGCGTCTCCTGGAATTCGGGACGGGTCGTGTTCGGCTGGTAGTTCGTGTCCTTGTACTGGTAATTGTTCCGGAAGGGATTGAAGTTGGGGTCGAACGTGGACCGGTCGAAATCCGAGTCGGATTTTTCCTTCTCCGGTTCGGGATACCGTTCCGAATAGGGGATGTACGTGCCGTCGGCGGAAAAGGACTTGCTGCCGGAAGACGATGTCCTGCTGCCGGCGGATGCGGAGGAAGAAGATTTGCTTCCGGAGGAAGCGGCCGAACGCGTCGTGCCGGACTTTGCCGAGGAGGAAGAGGTGGAGGAAGGCTTGCCGGTCTTGTCCGAAGAGGAATCCTCGTCACGCACACCCCAGGTGTCGGTCCTGCTGTCGTCGACGAGCTGGGCGGAACGCGACACGGACGGCTTGTGCGATTTCTCGCCGGGCAGTTCGATGAGCGTGTCGTCGTAGGGCGTGATGAAGTCGTCCATGAGTCCGCCTCCGAGCGGGCTTCCCCCGGCTCCGGCGAAAAGGACCGGCGCGGCGCATACGAAAGCCGTGACTGTAAAGAGAAGATATTTCATTGTGATGCTCCTTTTGAAGCGGCAGGACAGCCGGTCCCGTCTCATAGATTTCAATATGACCGTGATATTAATACTATAAAACAGGAAAGCGGAAAAATCAAATCCGTCCCCGAAATTTCTGAAATATTTGTAAAGAAAAAAGTTCAGAGCAGGGAAAGGGCGTCCACGTCCACATACAGCTCCACGTCTTTCACCGTCCGGCGCCAGTTCATGACCTCCGCACGCAGGAATGCCCGGAACGCCGCGTCCGGCGGCGTCCTGACCGTGGCGAGATACCGGTAGCGCCCCTTGATGCGTTCGATTGGCGCGGGTGTCGCATCGCTGATCTCCAGCGGGGCCGGGAAACGTTCCGCGATGCGGTTTACGAGTCCGGCGGCATTCGCCTCGATGGCGACCGGGTCCTCTCCGTCAAAATGAAGGACCGTGAGGTGCGAGAACGGCGGGAAGAGCAGTTCCTTCCGGACCGGAAGTTCCTCTTCGAAAAACATTTTGCAGGAGTGTTCCGCCGCGCACAGGATGGCGGGGTTCTCCGGGGAAAATGTCTGAATGAGCACCTGTCCGTGGACTTCGCCGCGTCCGGCGCGGCCCGCGACCTGCGCGAGGAGCTGGAACGTGCGTTCGAGCGCGCGGAAATCGGGGAGATAAAGCCCCATGTCCGCGTTCAGCACGCCTACGAGCGTGACATTCGGGAAATCGAGCCCTTTGGCGATCATCTGGGTGCCGATGAGGATGTCGATGTCGCCGCCGCGGAACTTCGACAGGACCTCCTCGTATTTCTGCGGATTCGTCATGGTGTCCGAATCCATGCGGGCGATGCGCGCCCCCTGGAACAGCGCGCCGGCGAGGCTTTCGATTCGTTCGGTCCCCGTGCCGACGTAGTGGAAGTCGGCCTGTCCGCAGACGGGGCAGGCCGTGATCGCCGGGATGATCCGGCCGCAGAAATGGCAGATCAGCGAGGCGTTCTTCTTGTGGTACGTGTAGGCGACGGAGCAGTCCGGGCATGTCGGGACGAATCCGCAGGCACACTGGAGCTGGCGCGAGTAGCCGCGTTTGTTCAGGAACAGGATGCTCTGCTCCCCGGTCCGGATCCGGCTGCGGACGGCCTGGATGAGGCGCTTCGAAAGCATCGGGATGCGGTCTTCGTCGTCCTTTTCAAGGCGCATGTCGACGATTTCGACCGCGGGCAGGACGATCGACGGGTCCCAGCGGTTCGGCATGGCGGCGAGGGCGTACTTCCCCGTAACGGCGTTCTGCCAGGACTCCAGGGAGGGCGTGGCGGAACCGAGGATCACGAGCGCGCCCTCCATCCTTCCGCGGACGACCGCCACGTCGCGGGCATTGTAGCGCGGCGCCTCGGACTGCTTGTAGGACGAATCATGCTCTTCGTCGACGATGATGAGCTTGAGATTGCGAAACGGCGCGAAGAGGGCGGACCGTGCGCCGACCGCGATGTCGACCTCGCCGCGGTATACTTTCATCCATTCGTCGTACCGTTCCCCCTGCGTGAGTCCGCTGTGCAGGACGCTGACGCGTTCGCCGAACCTCGCCCGGAAGCGCATCACGGTCTGCGGCGTAAGGGAGATCTCCGGCACCAGCACGATCGCATTGCCGCCCTGTTCCATGACGCGGGCGATGGCCTGCAAATAGACCTCCGTCTTGCCGCTGCATGTGACGCCGTGGAGCAGGAGCACGTGCGGGGATGCCGGCGGACGGTCCGGTGCGAGCATGGAGAAGATTTTCTCCAATGCGGCGCCCTGTTCGCCGGTGAGCTTGAGCGGGGAGGACGGCTGGACCTTGATGTTGCGGAAGGGGTCGCGGTCGGTACGGACTTCCTCGATGTTCAGGATGCCTTCCTTCACGAGGGCGCGGAGCTGAGGCGCCTTTGCCCCGGTCGCGGACTGGACCGTATCCGACGCGGCCCCGGGATGAAGCGTGATGAACTGAATGGCCTGCGCCCGCACCTTTGCGCGCGCCCCGGCTTTTTCCAAATATGCCGCGGCTTTTTCCCGGGAGGCCAGGTAGCACCGGCGGATCTTTTTGGGCTTGATCCTGCCGCTCCTGACCGCCGACGGCAGCAGGGCGCGCAGGGCCTGTTCGCGGGTGCAGCAGTAGTAGTCGGCGATCCATGCGCCGAGCTTCGAAAGGGAATCCGGTATCTGCGGCACGTCACCGCAAATCTCCAGGATTTCCTTCAGGTCGCCGCGGTCGGGCCGCGGGATCAGGCGCACCACGGTCGCCGGGCGCGGCTTGCGGCCCTTGCCGAACGGCACATTGACCTTCATGCCGGGCTGGATGCGTCCGGCGAGGTGCGCGGGTATCAAATAATCGAAGGTCCTGTCAAGCGACAAGTTGACAAGAACCTCCACTGCCGGAAGAGATTGTGCGTCTCCGTCTGGCATAAAACAAAAGAAACTGTGTTACGCCGGGGAGACAGGCCCCCCGGCTTCAAAATCATCCGTTACTGGATAACACCAGTCTGCGGATAGAAGAAATTCTGGTAGTTGTGGGCCGGGGAGAGGATCCATTCCGGGGTCAGGATCGGTCCGTAGCCCCACTGGGAGCGGTTGGGATCGTTGGGGTCGTTCGGGCTGCTCGGGAGCGGGAAGGGGAAGGTGAGGAGCTCGAGGATGCCGACGCCCTCGCGGACCAGGAAGTACCCGACGCCGCCGATTACGCCGTAGGTGGCGCCGGCGAGGTTGCCGTCTTCAAACTGAACGTGGGACATGAAAACCGGGATTTCGAACACGGCGAACGCCGTGTCGCAGATGCCGCGACCGAGCTTGCGCGTGATACGGTTCCAAAGGTTTTCGTATCCCGGCGGCTGATCGGGAGAGAGGTTCAGGTTGTCGATGGCGAGAGCCTGGGTCATCCCGCCGATCATGGCGAAGAAGACGATGCTCAAGACGATTTTTTTCCACTGTTTCATTTGGTACTCCTTGAGGGTTGTCTGAGTATATTTTTGAAAAAGTTCTTGTTTTTTTCGGGTTTTGACTGGAAAAATTCGAAAACGCGTTTAATATATTCTTGTATCCTTCATCAATCAAGTTAAAATCACGTTTTTTTTCGTTTTTTTTTCAAAAAAAGCGGATTTCATCTGTAAATAACGTCTGAAAGGCCGAAAAAAATGCCTCAAAATGAAAAAAAGGCAAAAAAAAGTCGGACGGCGCCTCTGCCGCACCCGACCCTGACCCTCCTGTCCCGCAGCCATACCGAATATCCGGACTCCCCGGACAAGGCGAAGCTTGAGACGTTCGTCAACGCCTATCCGGAACGCGACTACGAAATCCTGTTCGACTGCCCGGAGTTCACAAGCCTGTGCCCTGTGACCGGACAGCCCGACTTCGGACACATCCGGGTGCGCTATATCGCGGACAAGCTGTGCATCGAGAGCAAATCCCTCAAACTCTACCTTTATTCCTTCCGCAACCACCACACGTTCCATGAGGAGGCGGTCAACCGCATCCTTTCCGACCTCGCGAAAGCCTGCAAGCCGCGCTGGATGGAGGTCAACGGCGAGTTCCGCCCGCGCGGCGGCATCGCCCTGACCATCACCGCGACCGAAGGGAAAAAGCCCTGAGGCCCCAAACCGGTCATTTTTACCACAACTTATTTAGGAGATACTGGAATTGAATTGCAACATCCCGTCCTTTGAAGAGATCGAAGGCGGCGGCGTGACTTCCGCGTCAGGATTCGAAGCCGCCGGCGTCACCTGCGGACTCAAACGGAGCGGCAAGGCCGACCTCGCCCTCCTTTACTCCAGGACCGACTGCAACAGCGCCGGGACCTTTACATCGAACCTTTTTCCCGCCGCCCCGGTCGTGCTCTGCCAGGAACGCGTCACCGGATCCGCCGGGATCCGCGCCGTTGTCGTGAACAGCGGCGTGGCGAACGCATGTACCGGCGAACTTGGCATGGAGAACGCCCGCGCTGTCGCGAAGCTTGCCGCCGAAGCGCTTGGCATCGGCGAGCTTCAGGCGCTGTCCTGCTCCACGGGCAGGATCGGCGTCCAGCTCCCGATGGACAAGCTTGCCGCCGGGATCAAGGCCGCCGCCGCCGCGAAAAAGCCGGACGGGGGCCACGAGGCCGCACTCGCCATCATGACAACGGATACCCGCCCGAAGGAATGTGCCGCAAGCTTCATGCTTGACGGGAAGAAGGTCACCGTCGGCGGCATGACCAAGGGCGCGGGCATGATCGCTCCGCACATGTACCCGGCCGTCCCGCACGCCACCATGCTCTGCTTCCTCACGACCGATGCCGCGGCGAGCAACGCCGACCTCACGCGGTTTCTGGCGGAGGCTGTCGAAGTCTCGTTCAACCGCATTACGGTCGACAACGACATGAGCACGAACGACACGTGCATCCTGCTGGCGAACGGAGAATCCGGCGCGAAGGTCGCGTACGACGGATCCGAGGCGGCACGTCTTTTCTCCGACGCGCTCCGCCATGTGGTGCAGACGCTCGCGAAGGGCATGGTCATGGACGGGGAAGGCTCCTCGAAGTTCGTGGAGGTCCTCGTCACCGGCGCGAAGGACGCCGCCCAGGCCCATATCTGCGCGAAGGCCATCGCCGACTCCATGCTCTGCAAGACGGCCTGGTTCGGCTGCGATCCGAACTGGGGGCGCATCCTCGCCGCCGCCGGGTATTCCGGGGCGCAGTTCCGCCCGGAAGACGTTTCGCTGGACTACGACGACAAGCCCGTCGTGCGCGGCGGCATGGACGCCGGGACCCCGGAAGCCGAGCTCTCCGAGCTCATGAAAACAGGCAGCTTCACCGTTCACATCGACCTCGGCGCGGGCGTTGCCTCCGACACCATGTGGACGAGCGACATCACCTACGATTACGTCAAAATCAACGCGGATTACCATACGTGATCCCCCCAAGCATACAAGGAAACCCGATCATGGATCCCAACCATAAGGAAAATCTCATCCACAAGGCGGACGTCCTCATGGAGGCGCTCCCCTACATCCAGCAGTTCCGCGACTCCATTGCCGTCATCAAGTTCGGCGGCAGCGCCATGGAGGACCCCGACCTCACCGCGCGCACCATGCGCGACATCGTCATGCTGGAAGCCATCGGCATGAAGGTCGTCGTGGTGCATGGCGGCGGCAAGGCCATTACCGCCCGCCTGAAAGAGCTCAATATCGAGACGAAGTTCGTGAACGGTCTCCGCTTCACCGACGCCGCGACCATCGAGGTCGTGGACGACGTGCTGCACAACCAGGTCAACCGCACCCTTGTCGACGCCATCCTGAAAACCGGCGGCATCGGCGCGCAGATATCCGGCAAGAGGATCCTCCGCTGCGAGAAGACGCTCTCCCGCGACCCGATCACCGGCGAGGAGTCCGATGTCGGGTTTGTCGGCCGCGTGATCGGCGTCGACGCACGCCCCATTCTCGATTCCCTCAATTTCCGCATCATCCCGGTCATTACCCCGCTCGCCATGGATTTCCACGGGCAGCCGTACAACATCAACGCCGACCTCGCCGCCTGCGAAATCGCCATGGCGCTCCACGCCCGCAAGCTCGTCTTCCTCAGCGACGTCCCCGGTGTCCTCCGAGATCCGAAGGACGAGTCCACGCTCATATCCGAGATCCGCACGTCCGCGGTCCCCGGCCTGGTCGAATCCGGCGTGCTCTCGGGCGGCATGCTTCCGAAGATCCGCAGCTGCGTCAATGCCATCGAAAACGGCGTCACGCAGGTCCACATGGCCGACGGACGCCTGCCGCATTCGCTCCTGCTCGAAATCTTCACGAACACCGGCGTCGGCACTCAGATCATCAAGGGATGAACGTTTCCGGTTTCACGGATTCGACGCCGCCCGGGCGGAGGATCGCACATGCCTTCGCACTGGCGGCCGCGGCCGTCTGCGTCCTGTTCGTGACGGCATGTTCCACGCCACGGGAATATCCCCGCACGGAGGCCGGGGTCCGGCAGCTCCTTCAGGATTTCGCCGACGGTTATATCGAAGACACGGACAGCGTGGGGATCGTCGTCGGCGCGATTCTGCCGGACGACTCCTCGCTCATCGCCGTTTCGGGGCGGTCCGATGTGCTTGACCCGTCGAAAGAGCTTTCGCCCGATACCATCTTCCCGATCGGCTCCCTCACGAAAAACATGGTCTTCGAAATGGCAGGGGAATTGGAGCGAACCGGGCAGGTCGATTTCGACACCCCGTTGAAGGACTGCTCCGGGCTGGGCCTGCCGCCGGAATACGACTCCGTCACCGTCCGCGATCTGCTCCTGCACCGGTCCGGGCTGCCGCGCGAAAGCTACACGCTCACCGAACTCTGGCCGGTCATTTCTGCCGAGATCTGGGATTCGAACGTGTACGAGAATTTCTGCACCCGCGAGGGGCTGATCGAAACACTTTCCAACTCCGAATGCCGGTCCGCCGTTTCGCATCCCCGGAGCCGCTACAGCAACCTCGGATACGGTCTGCTCGGCCTCGCGCTGGAATCCATCACCGGGGAAACCGTCCCCGAACTCATGGAGCACACTGTCATCCGCCCGTGGGGGCTCCGCGACACGTCGTTCGGCCCGCCGGAAGGCAAGGAGGACCGCATCGCCGGGACGCATTCCGGCGACATTCCGTTCTTCTGGTTCCGCGGACGCCATGTGCGTTCCCATTACCTCGGCGAAGGGCTCCGCACTGCGGGCGGCGTCTGGTCGAGCGCGTCCGACCAGATGATCTGCCTCCGCAAATACCGGGAACGTTTCCTCTCCATGGACCGCGAAAAACCGTTCGACGGTCCGACCGGGGAGACCGAAGTGTATTACAACTACTACCTCGTCGATTCGCCCGGCGGACACCGCTGCCTCATCCGCTACGGCATGACATTCGGGGTTGCGTCGTTCTTCGGCATCGACCTCGACACCCGCACGGCGATCCTGATCCTCCGCAACAACTGCGACTGGCCCGACAGCGTCGGCATGGACCTGCTGGAACGCCTCGAGCAGGTGATCCCGGACGCGGAATCGTGGGGTGCCGACTCCGAAGATGTTGCCGCCGCTGCATCCTGATCGGGAAGCCGAATCCACCCCCCAAAGCCTGAAAAGTAACGATCTTCTCCTGCATCCACGCAGGAATCATGCTTGAATCACGTTCAAGATGCAGGGCTTGAATGGTGCTTCCCGCGCATACGCGCAAGATTCAGTTAAAAACGGTTCCTTTTAACTGAATCTTGATAGTTGAATGCTGTTCGAGATGTTTCATCGCATCTCGGCGATTCCCGGATTGATGCAACTCCCTGAGAGAATACGAATTCCTGTCCGATGTGAACTTTGTTAATTGGACTTTGTCCGTGCTTCCCGCGCATACGCGCAAGATTCAGTTAAAAACGGTCCCTTTTAACTGAATCTTGATAGTTGAATGCTGTTCGAGATGTTTTCATCGCATCTCGGCGATTCCCGGATCGATGCAACTCCCTGAGAGAATACGAATTCCTGTCCGATGTGAACTTTGTCAATTGGACTTTGTCCGTGCTTCCCGCGCATACGCGCAAGATTCAGTTAAAAACGGTTCCTTTTAACTGAATCTTGATAGTTGAATGCCGTTCAACTGATTTTACAGCTTTTCGCAGGTTTGTTTGCAGGAAGAACAGAGGTCAGGAGACGATCGTGCCGGCGGAAAAATCGCCGGTCAGGACACGTCCGAGCGCGCCGGGTTCCTCGAATTTGCAGACCACGATCGCGAGGTTGTTGTCCGCGCAGAGGGAGAACGCCGCGGCGTCCATGATCTTGTAGTGACCCTCGATGGCCTGCCGGAACGACAGTTCGTCGAATTTCTTCGCGGTCGGGTCTTTCACGGGGTCGGCGGTGTAGATGCCGTTGACCTTGGTTGCCTTCACGAGCGCCTGGCAGTCCGATTCCAGCGCGCGGAGCGCCGCCGTGGTGTCCGTGGTGAAGAACGGGCAGCCGGTGCCGCCTGCATAAATCACGATCTCCCCGCGGGACAGCTGGTCCAGTGCGGCGTCGCGGTCGAAACGCGGCGCGAAAGGACGCAGGTCGGCGGAAGCATGGACATTGACCGGGATGCCGGCCTTCCGGAACGCGTCTTTCAGGCGCAGGGCGTTCATGACAGTGCCGAGCATGCCCATGTGGTCGGCCGTCACGCGGTCCATGCCTACGGCGGATCCTCCGCGCCAGATATTTCCGGCGCCGACGACGAGTGCGAGCTGCACGCCGAGTTCACGGGCTTCGGCGATGCGTGCGACGGCGGCGTCCACGGCGGCCGGATCGTAGCCGAATTCCCGGTCGCCCTTGAGGGCTTCTCCGCTGATTTTGAGGAGGACACGCTGATAACGAAGATTGGATGACATAATTGCTCCGCGGTTGAAAGGCTGTTTGGATGAAATCGCCAGATTAGTATATCACGGATTCGGCGATTCGTCAAGTGAAGAGGCGCTTTTTCTTTCGTCTCTTTTCCGATGGGTTTCTCCCGTTTTCCGCTTTAAATCGCCGTTTTCTGCTGTATATTAAGATATGCGCATTGTTTCGGTGTTTCCCGCGGAAGGTCCCTGCGGCCGGATGTGGCTTCATGAAAAACGGTCAGAGGTATTGTCATGGTCATCAAAAAGCTGTTCCTTCCATTCCTTGTTTTGGTGGCTCCGTGCATCCTTCATGCCGCCGGCCTGGACCTGGAGAAAGACTGCAGGCAGGAGATCGCGATCTACCGGATCCGCCCGGGCCAGACGCGTTCGCTCCGAAGGGATCCGGACGGCACGCCCGTGTCCGAAAACCGGCTGAAAGCAGCCGTCGGGGATTTTTATGCCCGGCTCTATCCGCTTGGACCCGGATTCCTGAAACGGTTCAAGTTCAAGGAGGTTGTCTTCAAGGATACGCTCTACGACCGTGAAGGCGACTCGTACCAGTACCTGCGGATCGGCGACGACCTTTTCCTGGATGCCGACCTGGATGAAAAGCAGTTTTACACGAACCTCTTTTTCCTGCAGGCGACCGTGATGCCGCGGATGTATCTCGAGCGTTGGAACAAGCTCAATCCGGACGGTTTTTCCTACGAGCGGACGCGCGGGAACCTCTCCGGGAATGCGCAAAAAAAGCTTGAAGCGGTTCTGTCCGAATGGGACAGGTATTTCGTCAGCCGCGCCGCGATGTATGCCACGGAGACGGATATGGCGCAGACTTTCGCCTACATGGTCATAAAGGGGCCGAATGCTCTGGCGTTCGTGAAGGAACACAGCCCGGACGTGGAGAAAAAGTTCGCCCTGCTCGTCGAGGTCCTGGAATCGGTCAAGGCGATGGAGCGGGGCTACATGGACACCCTTATAGCAGAAGACCTCTCCAAACTCAAGACATACGTGCCGTACGCGTTGTCCGTCCGTCTCGAACGCGAGTATTCCGGCGTGTGGTCGTCCCCGCAGATCGCCGGCCGGATGGAGAAAGCGGGTCCGGAAACGCCTTCCGGGATCGACGAGCCGGTCGAGGTCGCCGGGCGGAAGATCAAACCGCTCATCCTTTCGCTCGAAACAAAGAACTCGCGGCTTTTCAAGCTCCTGATGCAGGGCAAGGCCGATCCGAACGCCGTCAACGATAAAAAGGTCAGCGCCCTGATGCTGGCGATCGCAAACAACGACCCCGAATATGTGAAAGCCCTGTTGGAAGCCGGCGCGAACGTGTCGCCGGATGCTGCCCGGGCCGGCACCGCGTCCGGCGTCAATGCCGAAATCGTGAAGCTGATGAAGGCGTATCTGCCCGGCGTCCGGCAGCCCGGCAGCCCGGAAAGGAATCAGGACAATGCATCCGGGACCGGGAAAAAGGACGGCTCCTCGAAGGAAAAGCCGTGAAGAGATGCGAGTATGAGCTGGAAAACTGCTGAAATGATCTGCTGCGATTCGCCGGCCGGACTGGTCGATCATGGCATCCGCGACGTCGTCTTCGCAATCGGGACGTTCGACGGGCTGCATCGCGGCCATCTGGCGGTTGTTCAGGCCATGCTGGAGGAAAGCCGCCGCCTGAATGCCGTTCCCGCCGTCCTGACGTTCCATCCGCATCCGCGGGCTGTCCTGACGCCGGACAATCCGCCTCCGCTTCTGATGTCCCGGGAGCGCAAGCTCGCCATCCTGGCCTCGCTCGGTGTCCGTGCCGCAGTGTTCCTTCCGTTCACGAAGGAGTTCGCGGCGCTTTCGCCCGAAGACTTCCTTTCCCGGTGCCTCATTTCCGGTCCGGTCCGCGTCCGCGGCGTCTGCGCCGGCTCCATGTGGCGGTTCGGCGCACGGTGCGCCGGGGATGTCGCGTTCCTGAAAAAACGGGCGGACGAACTCGGGTTTGTCTGCCGCGCAGTCCCGGAGATCCGCGACGGGCAGGGGATCGTGAGCAGCACGAGGGTCCGCGAGGCGCTTGCTGCCGGCGATGTGACGTTCGCCGCACATTGTCTCGGACGGAGGCCTGCCGTTTCGGGCGAGGTCGTCAGCGGGTACGGCGTCGCGGGGAACACTCTGCACTGCGCGACGGCGAACCTGGACGTGCGCTGCGGCATGCTCCCTGCGAACGGCGTTTATGCTGCATTCGCGGTCGTCGATGGCGAACGGTTCCCCGCCGTGGTGAACATCGGCGTCGCACCGACGTTCGACTCCTACGGAAACGGCGGACAGGTCCGCGTGGAGGCGCATCTGCTGGTGGACGGCGCGCCCGACCTCTACGGAAAGGAAATGGCGCTCGGATTCGCCGCCCGCATCCGCGGCGAACGGAAATTCGAATCGCCGGAGGAGCTCGCCGCCCGCATTCGGGAGGACATCCTCGCCGCCCGCGCCGTATTGAATGAACAAGCACAATCTTCCGAAAAGGAGGAATGAAAGACAGTCATGGAACCTGAAAACCGCAATCTCTATTCGATCAGCGACCTGGCCGACCAGGTCGGCGTGCCGCGGACGACCATTACCGACTGGCTCGGCAAGTACGCCCGCTTCATGGAACTCCGGACGCAGGGACGCCGCCGTTTCTACACGGACCGCACCCTCTCCGTCCTCTGCAAGATCGCCGAACTCCGCACCGCCGGACGTTCCCTCGGCGACATCGACGGCGAACTCGAGCGCGTCTTCCCCGTCCATCCTACCGTGGAGCCGCCGGAACCTCCGGCCGGAGCCGAGACGGATCCCGCATCTCCCGCCGGGCCGGACCCCTCCGATCCGCAGACTTATCCCGTGATGAAACAGGAGAATTCCGACGAGCTCTACGATCTGCTCGGCACGAAGTTCGCCGACCTGTGCGACGCCATGAGCGCGGTCGACCGGAAAGCCGATGCGTCCGCACGCCGCATGCGCCTGATGCTCGCCGCGGCGGTCATGACCATCGTGGTCCTGGCCGGATTCCTGATCCTTTTCTATGTCAATTTCCTTGTTCAGCGGGACAACACCGCCGCAAGCCGCGACGCCGCGTCCGCCATCGCGGCGCTTTCCGCAGGCTCGGAAACGCGGGAAAATGCTCTCCGCGCCGATGTCGGCGGCCTGTCTGGCAGCGTGTCCGGTCTCGCGGGCAGCGTGTCCGGCATGGAGGGGCGTGTGTCCGGTCTTGCGGGCAGCGTGTCCGGCATGAACGACGAACTTCAGAAGCTTCGCGCCGACCTCCCCGCCCAGCGTGCGGCGTTCGAGGCGGCCATCGAGGAGATGAAACGAAGCAGCGGATCGGCGCTGGAGGCGCAGAAAGCGCAGTTCGAGGCGCAGATCGCCCTGGAAAAGGAGGTGTTCGCCGCCGAACGCCTCAAGCTCCTTCAGCAGATCGACTCCCTGCAGGACCGCCTGAACCAGGCCGTTTCCAGCGAACCCGCCCGCGCCGAGGAGCTCCGAAGGCTCCGGGACGAACTCTCCGCTCAGATCGAGCGCGGCAAGGACGTCGAAAAGCTCCGCGACGAGCTGGCCGCCCTTTCCGGCAAGGCGGAGGAGCTTCAGAAGAAAAATGATTCCCTCGCGGACGAACTCGCCGCCGCGAACAAACGCGCTTCGGACGAGGCGGAAGCACGAAAAAAGGCCGAAGCGGAAGCGGAAAACGCGCGCCGCGCCGCCACGCCGGTTCAGAACAACCAGTTCCCGCAGTTCGGCGGGTATCCCTACATGGGACAATAAGGAGGCCCTGCCATGAACTTACTGCCGATTCCCCCCGGAATGGAGACGGAGGCCTTTGTGATGGACTCCGGCGCGCTGCGCGACGTGCCGGAACTCGTCCGTCGTTGTTTCCAGTCGCGCCGCCCCTGGATCGTGGCCGACGAAAACACCTGGCGTGCCGCAGGCTCCGCGCTCTTCGATATCCTGAAAACCGCCGGGCTCGACCCGCATGAGCCGTTCATCTTTCCCGCTGTCCCGATGATCCATGCGGACAACGCGCTGACCCCGCGCCTGACCGACGCCATGCCGTTCGACTGCGTGCCGGTTTCGGTCGGCGGCGGCACCATCAATGACCTCGTGAAGCGTGCTTCCGCAGTCACGCGGCACCGTTACCTCTGCGTTCCGACGGCCAGCTCGGTCGACGGTTACACGTCCTACGGCGCCGCCATGACGGACAACGGCCTGAAGAAGACGCTGCCCTGCCTCGCCCCGCTTGCCGTCGCGGCGGACACCGACGTTCTGAAGGCCGCTCCCGCTCCCATGGCCGCCTCCGGCTTTGCCGACCTGGCCGCGAAGGTCGCGGGCGGCGCAGACTGGGTGATCGCCGACGAACTCGGCATCGAGCCGATCCGGGCGGACGTGTGGGAGCTGGTGCAGAAGGACCTGCGCAAATGGATCTCCGACCCCGCCGACATCGGCGCGATCTTCCTCGGGCTCGCCGCCACGGGGTACTCCATGCAGATGTACCGCGAATCGCGTCCCGCCAGCGGCGCCGAGCACATGATCAGCCACCTGTGGGAAATGGAGAACCTCGAGTTCAACGGCATCCCGGTGTCGCACGGGTTCAAAGTCGGCATCGGCACGCTTGCCTCCACAGCCCTGATGGAATGGCTCTTCAACGGCCATGACGCCGCCTGGGCGCGCGCAAATGCCCGTCCGCCCCGCACGGAGCAGGAACGCCGCGCCGAGGTCGAGGCTCTTCTTTCCCGCGGATGCTACGGCGCGAAGACCGGAGAGATCGCGATGGGCAAGTTCCTGGCCGGCGAGGCTCTGACTGCCCGCCGCGAACTCATTTTCGCCCACTGGGACGCCCTTGCGAAACGCACCGCGGAGTGCCTGATCCCGTTCGACACGCTGAAGGCCATGTTCCGTGCCGCGTCCTGCCCGGTCGCGCCCGCCGAGATCGGCCTCGACGCTGCCCAGTTCAAGCACGGCATCCTGGCAGCCCAGCTGATCCGCAACCGCTACACCATTCTGGACGTGTTGGACGAGCTCGGACTTCTGCGGGAAGCCGCCGATGCCGTCATGCTCCTTATGACGGGACAGCCTTGATTTTTCGCAAATTCATGCTATTATAATCAAATCCGCATTTTTTCACACAAACCGACCGATTCAAACCGCAGACCGAGGACGAGACAAGATGATGAGGAAACTTCTGCTGAGCCTGGCTTTTGCCGCGTGTGCCGTTCCGGCCCTGCCTCTGGCGGCGGCCGACGAGCCGTCCATGGCCATGCCCATTCCCCTGCCGGACACTCGCATCGACTCGGTCCTGGTCTCCGTGAACGGCGAACCGATCACGATGCTGGATGTGATCCTGGAGACTGGCGGCCGCGAGAAGGAGCTCGCCGGAATCTATTCCGGGGACCGCCTGTTCTCCGAGACGCGCAAGCTCCGCGAGGAGACGGTCGAACAGATCGTGACGCGCAAGCTCATTTACGAGAAATACAAGGCGGAGCCGTTCGACATCCCGCGCCAGGAGATTGAAAACCTGCTCGACGAGTTAGTCCGGTCCAGCGGTGCCGAGTCCCGTTCCGCCCTCGAAAAAAGCCTCCAGCCGTTCGGCATCACGCCGGAACGCCTCCGCGAGCAGGCCAGGGAGCGGATCGCCGTCGAGGTGCTCCTGATGCGCGACTGCAACTACCATGTGGACGTCACGCCGAAGGAGGTCTATGAGGACTACAAGGCCCACCCGGAACGGTGGACCGTCCCGGAGAAGATCTCGCTCCAGTTGCTTCAGATCAACGTCACTGCCGGGGCCGCCGGGGGCGATCCGCAGGCCGCCGTCAAGGCCGTCCGCGCGGAGCTGGACAAGGATTCCTCGCAGAAGAATTTCACGCGCCTCGTGCTGGAGAGGTCCGACGGCGCGACGGCTTCCACGGGCGGCGTCATCGACGGCACGGAACTCAACAAGCTCCGTCCCGAATTCATCGAGGCGCTGAAGGACAAAAAGAGCGGCGACGTGGTCGGCCCGATCGAAGCGCCCGAGGCCTTTTTCTTCCTGCGCGTCATCGGCACCGAGCCCGCGAAGCTCATCCCGTTCAGCCAGGCCAACCGCGAGGTGCGGGAAGCCTTGTACAAGGCGAAAGCCGCCGAGAAGCGCAAAGAGTACGAAGAAGAGATCCGGCGGGACGCGTTCATCCGCCGCTTTTACTACTGATGCGCAACCTCTACATCCACGTGCCGTTCTGCGCCGGGAAGTGCGACTACTGCGCGTTTTATTCCGAGCCCGCTCCGGAACCGGAACGGATCCGTCTTTGGCTTAACCGCATCCTGCTTCAGCTTGAGGAAAATGCACCCCGCCTCGCGGAAGCCGAAACCGTTTATTTCGGGGGCGGCACGCCTTCGCTTCTGCCTGAAGATGTCCTGATGCGCCTCTTCGCCGCCGTCCATGCCGCCGCGCCCGCCGCCGCGGAAATCTCCATCGAGGCGAACCCGTTCACCGTCACGCCGGAGAAGGCAGCCGTCCTGACCTCGTTCGCGAACCGTGTGTCGCTCGGTGTCCAGTCGTTCGACCCTGCTCTGCTCGAAGCCGTCGGACGCCGCGACCATGCAGGGCCCGGGCCGGAGGAGGCGGTGCGGAACCTGCGGGACGCGGGGCTCCGCAACCTCGGGCTTGACCTGATGTATGGGCTGCCCGGGGAAACGCCGGAACTCTGGCGGCGCGACCTGGAACGCGCGCTTGAACTTGGTCCCGAACACATCTCCGCATATTCCGTCACGCCGGAACCCGGCACGCCGTTCGCACGCCGGATCGCCGGACGCCCGGAAGACGATGCGCTTACGGAAGCCATGTGGGAGCAGGCGGGCGCGGTCCTCGGCGGATCGGGGCTTCCCCGGTACGAGATCAGCAATTACGCGCGCCCCGGCTTCGAGTCGCGCCACAATTCCAATGTCTGGCACGGTCAGACCTACCTCGGGCTCGGCCCGGCGGCCTGCTCGTTCGACGGGACCGACCGCTGGACGCAGGTTTCCGATTTGCAGGCGTGGCTGGACGGAGCGCCGCCGGAACTTGACCGCATCCCGAGGCGGGCACGCCTCGGCGAGATCCTGATGATGGGGCTTCGCACCGTCCGTGGCTGGACCCGGCGGGAGTTCGAGGTTGCGGCGGGCTGTTCGTGGGACGGCTTCGCGGATCAGCTGAGCGGGCTTGCGGATCGCGGTCTCGTGACGTGCACCGCGGATGCCGTTGCGCCCACGGAACGCGGTCTGTCGTTCTGGAACGACATTGCGGAATCGCTTGTTTTTTCCACATGAATTTGCATTTTTCCCGGCTTGGTGGTATATTACAAAAATATACATCTCTGATACAAGGATATGCAACATGAAATCTGACCTCGAAATAGCGGCCGGCGTCCCCTGCCGTCCGATCTCGCAGATCGCCGCCTCGCTCGGCCTCACCGAAACCGACTACGCCCCGTACGGGCACAACAAGGCAAAGCTCGAACCGGGCGTGCTGAAACGCCTCGCCGGCAGGCCGGACGGACGGCTCGTCCTCGTGACCGCCATCACGCCGACCCCCGCGGGCGAAGGGAAGACCACCACGACCATCGGCCTGGCCGACGCGCTCCGCCGTCGCGGGAAAAAGACCGTCGCGGCGATCCGCGAACCGTCCCTCGGCCCCGTGTTCGGGCGCAAGGGCGGCGCGGCCGGCGGCGGCTGGGCACAGGTCATCCCGATGGAGGACATCAACCTGCATTTCACGGGCGATTTCCATGCCGTCTGCGCGGCGAACAACCTGCTGGTTGCCATGGCGGACAACCATATCTTCCATGGCAACGCGCTTCAGATCGACCCGGACCACGTGGTCCTGAAACGCTGCCTGGACATGAATGACCGCGCCCTGCGCCATATTGAGCTCAGGACGGCGGGCAAGGGCGGCTACACCCGTCATGCGGGCTTCGAAATCACCGCGGCATCCGAGCTGATGGCCGTGCTCTGCCTGGCGTCGGATCTCGCCGACCTCAAGCGCCGCATCGCGGACGTGATCGTGGCGTACAATGTCCACGGCGAACCGGTCACGGCGGGCGACCTCCATGCCGCCGAAGCCGCGGCCGTCCTGCTGAAGGAGGCCATCAAGCCGAACCTCGTGCAGACGCTGGAGGGGACGCCAGTCCTGATCCATGGCGGACCCTTCGCGAACATCGCGCACGGCTGCAATTCCCTGCTGGCGACCCGGCTCGGCCTCAAGCTCGCCGACTACACGGTCACGGAGGCGGGATTCGGCGCCGACCTGGGCGCGGAGAAGTTCATTGACATCAAGTGCCGCCTCGGCGGCCTGAAGCCCGCCGCGGTCGTCCTCGTTGTCACCGTCCGCGCGCTGAAGATGCACGGCGGCCTCGCGAAAAATGAGCTCGAACAGGAAGACCTTGCCGCGCTGGAACGCGGCCTTCCGAACCTCCTGCGCCACCTCGACAACCTCGTCAACGTCTTCCGGCTCCCCGCGGTCGTCGCCATCAACAAATTCCCCGCCGATACGCAGGCGGAACTCGACCTCGTCATGAAGGCGTGCGCCTCCCTCGGCGTCCGCACCGTGCTTTCCGACGTCTGGGCGAAGGGCGGCGAAGGCGGCCTGGAGCTCGCCGACGTCGTGGCGGAACTCTGCGAGGGCGCCGAAGGCCGCGAAACGGTGTTCGCCTATCCGCTCGAGGGCATGACCCTGCGGGAGAAGCTCGACACGATCGTCCGGCGCATCTACCGCGGTCGCGGCGCCGTCTTCACCGAAGAGGCGGAACGTCAGCTCGCCCTGCTGGCGAAGTTCGGCGGCGACACCATGCCGGTCTGCGTCGCCAAGACCCCGTACAGCTTTACGGGCGACCAGACGCTCATCGGCGCGCCGGAGGGATTCGGCCTGCTGATCCGCGACCTGAAGATCTCCGCGGGCGCCGGGTTCGTCGTGGCGCTGGCGGGCGACATCATGACGATGCCGGGCCTGCCGTCGTCACCGGCCGCGGAGCGCATCCATATCGCGGACGACGGTACGGTGGACGGGCTTTTCTGATCCGTCCGACTCGCATCGAAGTCCGGCGGAAAGACGACCTTTTCATGCGGGAAGGCGTGCTTTTCCGGCGCAACCTCTTGCAAAAGCGTGTTTTTATGCTATATTAATGTTTTGACTTTAATCCGCAACCCTCAGCAAACGGAGAAAATACCATGGCAATGTATGATGCCGCAGACCTGAAGAAAGGTCTCAAAGTTGAGATCGACGGCCAGCCGTACGTGATCACCGATTTTGAATTCTGCAAGCCCGGCAAGGGCACCGCACTCTATCGCTGCAAGCTGAAAAGCATGATCAACGGCAGCACGATGGACCGCACCTACCGCCCCGTCGACAAGGTCGGCATCCCGAACCTTGAGGAACGCGACATGTACTACTCCTACCACGACGGCCAGAACTACGTCTTCAGCGACGCCGAGACCTACGAGGAAATCTCCATCAACGAGGAAGCCCTCGGCAAGCGCACGTACTTCCTGATCGAGGAAGCCCTCTGCCAGGGCCTCTTCTTCAACGGCAAACTTATCGACATCACCCTCCCGACCTTCATCGAGAAGGTGGTCGCCGAGACCGAGCCCGGCGTCCGCGGCGACACCGCCAGCTCCAACGTGATGAAGCCCGCCAAGACCGACAACGGCTACGACGTCATGGTCCCGCTCTTCATCAACGTCGGCGACACGATCCGCATCGACACCCGCACCGGAGAATACGCCGAACGCGTCAGCAAAGGCTGAGGCTGAAAGCGGCCTGACCGTGGATCCCTTCACCCGGCTCCAGCAGACCGTCGCGGCGCTGAAATTCCGTGCCCGCGTCCTGGCCGCAGTCCGGGCAGGGTTTGATTCGCGCGGTTTCACCGAGGTCACGACCCCGGTGCGCATCGCGGCGCCCGCGGCGGAGGAGTATATCGACGCTCCTCCGGCGGGCGCGTTCTTTTTGCGCACGTCGCCGGAACTCGAGATGAAGCGGCTGCTCTGCGCCGGCATGGACCGCATCTACCAGATCGGGCCCTGCTTCCGCGCGGGCGAACGCGGCCGTCTGCATCGCACCGAGTTCGACATGCTCGAATTCTACATGGCGCACGCCGACTATCTGGAGCTTCTAAACGTCATCCGCGCGATCATTGTCGAAACCGCGGTCAAATGCACCGGCGGCACGAAGATCAAGTCCCGCGGATACGAGATTGAGCTCGGCGGCGAATGGGCTATGCTCCCGGTCCGAGAGGCCTTCCGGACGTTCGCCGGCGTCTCCGCCGACGAGGCCGCGGAACAGGAATCGCTGTTCGAGGAGATCCTGGTCGAAAAGGTCGAGCCGAACCTGCCGAAGGACCGTCCCTGCGTGCTGATCGACTACCCGGTCCGCTTCGGGGCATTCGCGAGGGCGAAAGCCGCCGATCCGACCCTCGCCGAACGCTGGGAAGTCTATGTGGCGGGCGTGGAGCTCGCAAACACCTACAGCGAACTGATCGACCCGTCCGTCCAGCGCGAACGCTTCGCCGCCGCCCGCGCCACCCGCAAGCGCCTCGGCATGACAGAATACCCGGAACCGACGGCGTTCCTTGATGCGATCGACCGAGGGATGCCGTCCGCCGCCGGGTCCGCGCTCGGGTTCGACCGCCTCGTAATGCTCCTGGCCGGGGCGGATTCCCTGTCGGAAATCGACTTCCCGCTTGACGACGACGGACAGGAACCATGAAGATCCTCTTTGTCATCGCCCGTTATTTCCCCTACAGCGGCCTGCAGACCGACTTCCTGCGTGCCGCCGAAGCCGCGGCGGACCGCGGGCACGAAGTGACCTGCCTCGTCGGCTCGTGGGAAGGCAAACGCCCGGACGGCCTCAGGATCCTGACCGCGCAACTCCCCGGGACGGGCGAGGCCGACGATCTGGACGCGCTGGAAACGGCGTATCGTGACCTCCTGATGCGCGAATCGTTCGATCGGACGGCGGCGTTCGAACTGATCCCGGGCGTGGACTTTTACTTTGCTGGCTTCGACTGCCTCGGCAGCGCCCCGGAGGACGCCGATCCGCAGCTCCTTGCGCGCGAAAAGGCCGTTTTCTCGCCCGGCGCCTCCCCATACATCTTCTACCTCGTTACGCCGCAGATCAACGCGTTCTTCGGCGTCTACGGCACGGAGCCTTCACGCTTCCTGCGCCTGCCGCCGGGCATGAACCCTGCCTGCGGCCGCGTGCCGGACCCCGATTCAGTCCGCATCCGCAAACGCGCCGAGCTCGGCCTGCTGGACGGCGAACGTCTGGGCATCACGGCGGCGCACGACATGCTGCTGAAGGGTGTCGACCGCATCCTGATTTCCTACGCCGAACTCCCGCCGGAACGCCGCAATCGTTTGCGCTTCTTCGTCACCGGCATCCTCGGCCGCGGGGAATGCGAGAAGCTTGCCGCCGAGCTCGGCATCGCCGACCGCGTGATCTTCGACGGCAACCGGCCCGACCTGCCGGAACTCCTCTGCGCCGCCGATTACCTGGTGCATCCCGCCCGGCGCGAAGCTGCCGGCTCCATTCTGATCGAGGCGATCGCATCCGGCCTGCCCGTGGTCTGCACGGAGGTCTGCGGATTTCAGGACATCGTGCTGGCGTCCGGCGGTCACGTACTGAACGAGCCGTTCTATCCCGGCGCACTGACTGCCGAGCTCGACTACCTCGCGGGCATCTCCGACGACGGGCTGCACTACTGGCGGCAGCAGGTCCTGACGTACGCGCACGGCCCGGCGGATTTCTACCGGCGCGCCGACGTGCTTGTGAATTTCATCCAATCCCACAGCGCCGGAGACCGGCCATGAGCGGCGACCCGCGGCAGGTCCGGCGGCAGGTCGCGCGCATCTGGTCCTCCCTGCGGCTGACCGACCGCGCCCGGCTGAGCAGGCGGCGGCGCGCGTTCCTGGACCTGCTGGACAGCGACCCCGAGGCGGCGGAACCGAAGCGCGAGGAGTTTTTCCAGCTTCTCGCCTCGGCGCAGAAACGTTCGCTCGTTCCCGTCGCGGATCGCATCCGCTGCGAATTCCCGGACAATCTCCCGATCACCGCAAAGATACCGGAAATCCGTGCCGCTCTGAAGTCGCACCAGGTCATCGTCGTCTGCGGCACCACCGGGTCCGGCAAGACCACCCAGCTCCCGAAGGCCGCCCTGCTCGAAGGGTTCGGACGAGCCGGACGGATCGGCTGCACGCAGCCGCGCAGGATCGCCGCTTCCGCGCTGGCCCGCCGCCTGGCGAACGAGACCGGGTGCACCTGCGGGCACGAGATCGGCTACCAGGTGCGGTTCGACGACCGCACGGACGATGCCACGGTCGTCAAGTTCATGACCGACGGCATCCTGCTGGCTGAGACGCAGAACGACCCGAAGCTCTACCAGTACGACTGCATCATCCTCGACGAGGTGCACGAGCGCTCCCTCAACATCGATTTCCTGCTCGGATACATGAAACTCCTGCTCGCGCGGCGGCCCGAGCTCCGCCTGATCATTTCGTCCGCCACGCTCGACGCCACCCGCATCGCGTCGTTCTTCGGCGACGCACCGGTCATCGAGGTCGGCGGGCGCGTCTATCCGGTCGAGGACGTCTACCTGGAGCCGCTCCAGGACGAGGACCTCGCCGAGTCGGTCGCCCGCGGCGTGGAATCCCTGCTGGACCTGGGCGAACGCGGCGACATTCTGGTCTTCCTGCCCGGCGAACGCGAGATCCGCGACTGCGCCGACATGCTGACCGGGCGCGACTACCCCCACACCGAAATCCTGCCGCTCTTCGGCCGCATGAGCGCCGCCGAACAGGAACGTGTTTTCGCGCCGCTGTCCTCGAACCGCCGGATCGTGCTGGCGACGAACGTGGCGGAGACGTCCATCACCATCCCGGGCATCCGCTACGTGGTGGACTCCGGGCTTGTCCGCCTCTCCCGCTACAATCCGAAGAGCGGCATCCAGGAGCTCCGCATCGAAGGCGTCTCCCGCGCAAGCGCCATGCAGCGCCGCGGCCGCTGCGGACGCGAACAGGACGGCATCTGCGTGCATCTCTGCGCCGAGCAGACCCTAACCGACGCCGCCGAGTTCACGCCGCCGGAGATCCAGCGCGCATCCCTGGCTGGCGTCATCCTGCAGATGGCCGCTCTGAAACTCCCTCCGATCGTGCAGTTCCCATTCGTCGATCCGCCGTCGCCCCAGCTGATCCGCGAGGGCCTGACCACGCTGACCGACCTGCACGCCATCGACGCGGCGGGCGAGCTCACGGAAGAGGGGCGCCGCCTGGCGGAGCTTCCCGTCGGGCCGCGCCTCGGCCGCATTCTGCTCGACGGCGCGGACCGCGGCGTCCTGCCGGAAATCCTGCTGATCGCGGCGTTCCTGTCGATCCAGGACCCGCGCGAACGCCCCTTCGAGAAGGCAAAGGAGGCGGACACGGCGCAGCGGCAGTTCGATGTGCCGGAATCGGATTTCCTGAGCATCGTGAAGCTGTGGCTGGCGGCGGACGAGGCGTTCCGCGTCTCCAAGTCGCAATTCCGCAAGTTCTGCCGAGCCAACTACCTGAATTTCCGCCGCATGCACGAATGGCGCAACCTGTGCGCCGACCTGCTCGAATACCTCCAGCCGGAAACCGAGCTGGAATCGCTCGAGATCGAACTCCGCGCGGACCGGTCCGACCCGATCCACAAATCCCTCATGGGCGGCCTGCCGCGCCGCCTGGCGTGCTGGGACCCGGAGAAGAAGCAGTATTTCGACCGCACGGGCCGCATGTTCTCCATCTTCCCCGGCTCCGCGCTCGCCAAGCTCAAGAAAGCGCCGGAATGGCTTCTGTGCTTCACGATCGTGGAGACCAGTCGCGTCTTCGGGCGGTGCTGCGCCGTGGTCGAGGGCGCGTGGCTGGAGGAGATCGCGCCGGAACTGTGTTCCCGCACCTATGACCGCGTGAACTGGGACGAGGTCAGCGGGTTCGTGTACGCCCGCGAACGCGTCTTCGCCGGTGCGCTCCCGATCCATCCTGGCCGCCGCTGCCATTACGGGCGCGTCGACCAGGCGGCCGCGCGGACGGTGTTCATCCGCGAAGCGCTCGTGCCCTGCCGGATCAAGGACCCCGCCGCCCCGTGGCTCGTGCGCTGCAATGAACTGGTGCGCCGCCTGAACTCGTTCGAGGCGAAACTGCGGCGTTCCGGCTCCATCGTGGACCTGCACGCGCTCGAACGGCATTTCCTGCGCGTGCTGCCGCCGTGGATGTGCAGCGTGTCCGACATCCGCAGGGACTGGACCCGGCGGCATCGTTCCTACGACCCGAAGCCGGAGGACATCGCGCTCGTGCCGCTCGACTCCCTGCCGGACGCGGATTTCCCGGACCGCCTGGAGGCCGAGGGCGAGAGCTACCGCCTGGAATACCGTTACGACCCGGGCGAGGAGGACGACGGCATCACGCTCTTCCTGCCGGAGGCGCACCTGAACCTCATCCCGCGCAACGTGCCGGAATACCTCGTGCCGGGGTTCCTCCGCATGAAGCTCGACTACATGTTCCGTTCCCTCACGAAGACCGAACGCAAGAAACTGCTGCCGCTGGACGAATGCACGGAGGCGTTCCTGGCGGGGCTGAAGAACGGCGAAATCTACCCTGCGCGCAACCTGCCGCGCGTGCTCGCCTCGTTCCTTCGGACGTTCCGCGGCTGCGAGTTCGACGAGGCCTCGTTCGACGGCATCGACCTGCCGGAATTCCTCATCCTCAAGTTCGCCGTCCTGAACGAACACGGCAAGCTCCTGCGCGTGATCCGAGACCTGCCCGTGGTGGACGATTCGGTCGAGACCGTCTCCAGCCGCCACGCCGCCGCCCGCAAATGGGAGCTGCATGGCGAGACTTCCTGGCCGGACTCCATTCCCGAACTCCCCGTCTCCATCCGCCTGACCCACGGCAAGGGCCGCGAAGTCTACCCCGCGTTCTTCCGGGAGCAGGGCGGGCGCAGCATCGGGTGCGCGCTCTTTCTGGACGAATCCGAGGCGCGCGCCGAACACCGCCGCGCCGTCCTGACGCTCTTCCGCACCCGCTACCCGGAGATGTTTACGCACATGCGGAGCCTGGCGAAGCTCGGCCGTTCGCTCGAACGCGAGTTTTTTCCGGACGATCCCGACTGGCGCGCCGACCTGACCGACAACGCCGTCGCGCGCGCTATCGGATGCCCGCCGGAAGCGATTCGCGACGCCGGCGCCTTCGAAGACGCGTGCATGCGCCTGCGGGACCGTCTGGCGGACGCCGTGCGCGAGGACGTCTCCGCGCTGCTTCAGATGCTCGCCGCCTACGAGCCCGTCGAACGCCGCCTTGAGGACGTCCCGGCGGATTCCTTCACCGACGTCGACGTGAACCGCCAGCTCGCCGTGCTGTTCCGCAAGGGGTTCCTGCGGATGCCGGAGGCCGTGGCACGCTATCCGCGGTATCTGCGGGCACTCCGGGTGCGCCTGGAACGCGCCGACCAGTCCTATGGCCGCGACCGTACGAAAGGCGAGGCGGTCACGCCGTTCCTCGATAAATTCCACCTGCTCTACGATGCCGGGGTCAGCCTGGAGGAGTGCCGCCCGTTCTACGACTTCTTCCTGCTGGTGCAGGAGGCGCGCATCGCGGCATGGTCTCCCGAGCTCCCCACCGTGCAGAAGGCGACGCCCGCGACGCTCCAGGCCGCGCTCTCCGCCGTCCCGCTCTCCGCCATCCCGAATCGCAAGTCCTGAACAGTTTTTGTGCCCGAGCGCAACCGGGCACTACTGCAGTGGAGACTCCGCCTCCCGGAAATCTCGAATTATCTTGTAGTCTTATCTTGAATTCCCTGCTTCAGAGATGTATATTAAAGTAAACGTTTTTTTCATCGGCGGCGCCAAGCCGCTTCAACAAGCCAATTCTGGAAAGGCCGAAAACTCTTATGGAAAGAAAGCTCTTTGGAACCGACGGAATTCGTGGACAGGCTAACTCCCACCCCGTAACCCCGGAAATCGCCCTTACCCTCGGCAAAGCCCTCGGCAAGATCTTCGTGAACAGCCAGCACGGCGGCACCGCCGTGATCGGCAAGGACACGCGCCTCTCCGGGTACATGCTGGAAACTGCGCTTACCGCCGGCATGGTCAGCTGCGGGATGGATGTGTTCCAGGCGGGCCCCATGCCCACCCCCGCCATCGCCCACCTCGCCCGTTCCATGAACGCTTCCTGCGGCGTCATGATCACGGCCTCCCACAATCCGGCGAAGGACAACGGCATCAAGGTCTTCGGCGGCGACGGCTTCAAGCTCCCCGATGAAGAGGAAGCCCGCATCGAAGAGATCATGGCCGGGACCATCAACGGCGTGGCCGGCGACAAGATCGGTAAGGCGTTCCGTCTCGACGACGCCCGCGGCCGCTACATCGAATTCGCCAAGCAGACCATCGGCAACGTGAGCCTCCGCGGCCTCCGCGTGGTGCTCGACTGCGCGAACGGCGCATCCTACGTGATCGCCCCGACCATCCTGCGCGAACTCGGCGCGGAAGTCATCGCCGACTCCGTCTCCCCCGACGGGCTCAACATCAACTACAACTGCGGCGCCACCCATCCCGAACGCATCTGCCGTCTCGTGAAGGAATACCGCGCCGACATCGGCATTACACTCGACGGCGACGCCGACCGCGTGATCTTCAGCGACTGCCACGGCAACGAAGTGAACGGCGACCGCATCATCGGCCTCTGCGCCCTCGACATGAAGGCGCGCAACCGCCTCCCGAACAACACCATCGCCGTCACCTGCATGAGCAATCTCGGCCTCATCGACGCCATGAAGCAGAACGGCATCACGACGGAGATCACCACCGTCGGCGACCGCTACGTCATCGAACGGATGCAGGAAAAAGGCATCTCCCTCGGCGGCGAACAGTCCGGCCACCTGATCTTCCTCGACTACGCGACCACCGGCGACGGCATCGTCTCCGCTCTTCATGTCCTCAAGCTCATGAAGCAGCACAACAAGCAGCTCCACGAACTCACCGGATTCATGGAGGAATACCCGCAGAAGCTTTCCGGTCTCGCCGTCAAGCAGAAACCCCCGCTGGCCGAGATCCCCGGCTACAACGACCTCATCGCGCAGGCCGACAAGGAATTCGCCGGCACCGGCCGCACCGTCATCCGCTACTCCGGCACCGAGAACAAGGTCCGCATCCTCGTCGAGGCAAAGGACGAAGCCCTTGCCCAGAAATGGCATGACAAGATCAGCGACTTCCTGAAGAAGGCGCTCTGCTGACCGTCTCCCGAACCGATGCGGCTCCCGGGGCTCGCGGTTCCCGCCGCCGCTTCCCGTCCCCTTTTTTCCCGCCGGAGGAGAGGGGGTGCGGGGCCGACGATTGAACTTGAAAACGCTTTCCCGCCGCATGTCCGGGGATTTCGCCGTGCCGTTTTCCCGGCCGCCCTTCTCCGGACTTTCTGCCGCCCCGGACCGCGTGCGTTCCAAGCCGCAAACCAACCTCAACCACGGAAAGATCACACCATGTGCGGAATCGTAGGATACACCGGGCCGAAGCCGGCTTTCGCATTTCTTATCGACGGACTTAAACGCCTGGAATACCGCGGCTACGACTCCGCGGGGATCAGTCTTCAGGCAAAAGACTCCCTCCTGACCGTCAAATCCATCGGGAAGGTCGTCAACCTGGAGTCGAAACGCCCAGCCGGCGAGCAGAAGATGCATACCGGCATCGCCCACACACGCTGGGCCACGCACGGCATCCCGAGCGAACGCAACGCCCATCCGCATACCGATGAAAAAGGGCAGTTCGCGGTCGTCCACAATGGCATCATCGAGAACCATGCCGATCTTCGGAAACGCCTTGAGGCCGCCGGGCACAAGTTCGCATCCGACACGGACAGCGAAGTCATCCCGCACCTGATCGAGGAGTTTTACCACGGCGATCTCGCCGAAGCCGTCGCCGCCGCCCTGCATCAGATCTCCGGCACCTACGGCATTGCGGTCGTCTCCGCGATGCACCCGGATACCATCATCACCGCCCGCCTCGGCAGCCCCATCGTCATCGGCCTCGGCAAGGACGCCAATATGGTCGCAAGCGACGTTACCGCACTCGTGACCTACACGCGCGACGTCATCTACCTGAACGACGGCGAAATGGCCATCCTCACGCCTTCAAGGGTCGAGCTCCGTACTTTGGCGAACGTCCCCGTCCAGCGCCAGGCATCCCAGGTCTCCTGGGACATCTCCGCGGACGGCAAGGGCGCCTACGAGCACTACATGCTCAAGGAGATATTCGAGCAGCCGGAATCCGTCGAAAACTCCATCCGCGGCCGCCTGAACTTCAAAGCTGCAAACGCTGTTCTCTCCGGCCTCAATCTTACTCCGCGCGAAATGGCGCAGATCAACCGTATCGTCGTCGCCGCCTGCGGCAGCAGCTACCATGCCGGGCTCGTAGGGTCCTACTATTTCGAAGACATCTCCGGCATCCCGGCGTCCGTCGAACAGGCTGCCGAGTTCCGTTACCGCAACCCCATCATCGAGCCGAACACCCTCGTTCTGCCGATCAGCCAGTCCGGCGAGACCGCCGATACGCTGGCCGCCGTGCGCGAAGCCGTGAACAAGGGCGCGATCGTCGCATCGCTCTGCAACGTCGTCGGCTCCACCATTGCCCGCGAAAGCGGACGCGGCATCTACCTGCACGCCGGACCCGAGATCAGCGTGGCCTCCACGAAGGCCTACACCTGCCAGGTCACGGTCCTGCTCATGCTCGCGCTGCTCCTCGGACGCAACCGCCGCCTCAACCACGAATGGGGCGAGATCCTCGTCAAGGAGATCGAAGCCATCCCGGATCTCCTCCGCGAGGTCCTGAAACAGGCCCCGCGCATTGAGGAGATCGCCAAGGCTACGGCGCAGGCCAACGACCTGTTCTACATCGGACGCGGCTGCCTGTATCCCGCCGCGCTCGAAGGCGCCCTGAAGCTCAAGGAGATCAGCTACGTTCACGCCGAGGGCTACCACGCCGCCGAACTCAAACACGGCCCCATCGCCCTCCTCGAACCGTCCGTCCCCGTCGTCGCGCTCTGCAACGATATCCCCGGCAAGGACAAGATGCTCGGCAACATTCAGGAATGCTGCGCCAGACGCTCCCCGATCATCGCGGTCGTCTCCGGCGATGACGATTGCTGCAACAAGTTTACGGACAACATCATCCGCGTCCCGAAAAGCTCCCGGTTCGTTGCCCCGATCACCACGGTCGTCGCGCTCCAGATATTCGCCTACTATTTTGCCCGCGAACGCGGCTGCGAGATCGACCAGCCCCGCAACCTCGCGAAGAGCGTTACGGTCGAATAATGCCCATGAGCGCCGCCGGAGGCCACAGGTTGCGTGTCAAGCCGGGTTCGCCGCCGCCCTCGCAGGCGGGCATCCGGTGCGTGATGATGGACCTCGACGGGACGATCTACGAAGGGGATTCTCTCTACCCGACGTCCCTGCCGTTCTTCGACGCGCTCACCCGCCACGGCATCGCCTGGGGATTCGTCACCAACAACACGTCCCGGAGCATCGATTCCTACGTCGCACGGCTCCGGGGCATGGGGATCCCGCTCGCCGGACGAGACCAGGTCATCACTCCGGTCCTGAGCGTCGCCGACGCTCTCCGCACGGAATATCCTGCCTTCAAACGTCTCTTCCTGCTCGGCACGGAGGACTTCCGTCGGGAAATGCAGGCGTTCGGGCTGGAGGAAACCGCCGACTCGCCCGACGACCGCCCCGACGCCGTCATCACGGCCTTCGACAAATCGTTGAACTACGACCGGCTGTGCCGTGCCGCCTGGTGGATCAAAAACGGCGTCCCGTGGCTCGCCACGCATCCTGACGTCTTCTGTCCCACTACGGAACGGACCTGGCTCGTGGATTGCGGTGCCATCACAGCGTGCCTGGAGACCGCCACCGGCGTCCGCTGTCAGCGCGTCTTCGGCAAACCCAACCCGGACCTGCTTCAGGTGATGCTGAAGCGCCTCGGGCTCCAGCCGTCCGAGCTTCTCATGGCGGGCGACCGGGAACACACGGACATCGAATCGGGTCTTCGCGCCGGGGTCCGCACCCTGCGCATTTCCACGGGCGTCGGCGGAGGTTCGGCGGAAACGCGCGCGGATTACTGCTGCCGCGACCTCGGAGTCTTCCAACGGGCGCTTTTCCCGGAAGACTGAGCCGACCCGTTTCCCCGAAATGTCCGGCCCGCTCTCTTTGCCGGCTTTCCGTCCGGCGCATTTGGGATGTTTTGCGAACGATCCGTTTTTGACATTTTCATTCGTTGTGTCCGAGTCGTGGAAAATGACATGGTTTTGATATGATTATGACGTTAATCTCATCAAAAAAACAGGGGGTGCGGCAAAAGGAGTTTCGGAAGACAAAAACGCCGCTGGAAGGTTTTTTTCAGAGAATTTGCTTTAAAAGCTGAAGCAAACGTTAAAAAACTTGCCCTTTTTCCTTAAAAAGTCTCGTTTCGCGCTTGAAATCGGGAAAATGAGTGCTATGTTTTAGAATTACCGATGATGCATTGTGCCCCGACGGAGCGTCCATCATCGAATTTTAACTCAAAAATGATAAAGGCATAAAACAATGTCGACACTTGCGACAATTCTCAACACGCTGGTCGTGATTCTGGCGGTCCTTCTGATCGCCCTGATCCTGGTTCAACCGTCCAAGAGCGGCGGCGGCTTCGGCTCCGCGTTCGGCGGCCTCGGAGAAAGCGTTTTCGGCGCACAGGCCATGAGCCATCTTTCGAAGCTTACTGTCTGGTGCATCTCCATTTTCTTCATCCTTACGCTCGCCTCGGCTATCGTCGCCGGACACATGCGGACGGCCGACACCAGCGTGGTCGAGGAAGAGTCTTCCATCGCCATGGCAGGTGAACCGGATCCGGTCGAAACGGTCGCGGAAACGGTGAAAACCGATGTCGCCGGAACGGAAAATGCGGCTGTCTCCGAGGATAGCCCCGCCTCGGAAACGCAGAATTGAACCCGGCCGGAGCAGGAAAAAAGTTCCGAAACTAAAAAAAATATTCAGATTTTTTTGGAGAAACACCCTTGAAAGAAAAGGAAAACAAGAGTATTTTCTATTCTATTAACAAAAGTGCTCTTCTCCCGAAACAAACCACGAAGAGGTCTGGAATCATGAAAAAACTTCTCATTGCACTTTTCGCGGCAGCGGCCTTTACCGTTTCCGCTCAGTCCGCACGGTCCGGCAGCTGGGCGATCGAATTTCCCAAGGACGGGAAAGCCGTCAATGTTTCCCAGACCTTCACGCCGTTCTTCAAGATCGAGAACGAAGAGCGTGTGATCGATATGCGCCTGAACGAGCGCGACATGAACAATGCCAAGCACTGGCTCAGCATCGATGTCGTGTTCTCCACGAATGCGCCGAAAAGCTCTTCCTCGCAATGGAAGAAATGGCTCGACAACGTCGAAGTCGACATCTACGTTTTCGTCCCTTCCACCAATGACCGCGGCAATCCCATCTGGGCCGTCATCAACGGCAAGCAGACGCTTGCTTCGCTTCAGGCTGACGACAGCCGCCACTTCGTCCGCATGATGATCCCGCCCGAGGTCATCTACCGTTATTTTGCGTTTGACGGCACGTCCGGCGACCTGCAGAAAGACTATGCGAAGATCACGTCCGAACTGAAAAAGCTGGCTCCGGATCTCCCCGTGATGGCCGTCATCACGTGCAACGGTCGCGTCGTATCCGGCTATCAGGCGTGCGGCAAGGAAGTCTTCAACCGTCTGGAGAAGGCCCAGAGCAGCAGCAACCAGGCCAAGCTTTTCTACACCTACCTGAAACCGGACAGTGGAAGCACTCCTACGGTCGCAACGACCGCCAAGCTTTTCAAGTACATCTACGACAGCAGATTTAACCCTCAGACCTACAAATATTTGCCGGATGAATTGCTTCCCGTTTCGAAAACCCCGTTCGCATGGGTTCTCTTCGACCGGTTTGAACCCATCAAAGAATCCGCGGGGAAATAACCGATGGCACAGCAAAACTTAATCCTCTGCATCGATGTCGGCGGCGACAGCATCAAAGCCGCCGAGTTTTCGTATGTTCCCGGGCAGAGTCTGAACCTGGAACGATTCGCCTATACGGAATATGAGTTTTCCTCGGATGAACCCCCCGCGGATGTGATTCTCAAGACCCTCGCCGACGTTATCAAGACAAACGCCTTCACGGCGCGTGACGTCTACGTCTCCATTTCGGGAAAGAATGCCTTTGTCCGGTTCGTCAAGGTCCCCGCCATGACCACGGACAAGGCCAAGATCCAGGAGATCATCTCCTACGAAGCCCAGCAGGCCATCCCGTTCTCTTCGGATGAGGTCGTCTGGGATTCCCAGCTTCTCCAGCCCCCCGCGGACGCGGACGGCAGCGAGATCGACGCGATGATCGTCATCGTGAAGAAGCAGGAAGTTTCCCGCATCTCCGAACTGGTCGAAAAGCTCGGCAAACGTATTGCCCTGATCGAAGTCGCCGGCACGTCCTGCTACAACAGTGCCCGTGCGAACAGCGTCGGAGCCTCCGAATGCCAGATGATCCTCGACATCGGCGGCCGCTGTTCCACGCTCGTCTTCATCGACGGCTCCCGATTCTTTGTCCGCACCATTCCGATCGCGGGCGACACCATTACGCAGCAGATCGCCAAGGAATTCAACATTTCCTACGAGGACGCGGAGGAGATGAAGCGCAAGCACGGTTATGTCTCCCTGGGCGGCGCCTATGAGGAAGCCGAGTCGGAAGTCGCTTCCGCGGTTTCCAAGATCGTGCGGAACGTCATGACCCGTCTGCACGGCGAGATCAACCGTTCCATCAACGTTTACCGCGCCACGCAGAAAGGCCGCAAGCCGGAGAAGCTTTTCCTTGCCGGCGGCACGTCCATTCTTCCTTACACTCCGCGCTTCTTCTCGGAAAAGCTGCGGATCCCGGTCGAGTACCTGAACCCGTTCCAGGTCGTGGGCATCGGTTCCGCGGTCGACCAGCAGGTCCTCTCCGAGGTCGCGCACCTGTTCGCCGAGACGATCGGTCTGGCGCTTCGCCGCATCGGCACGTCCCCTGTCGAGATCAGCCTGATTCCGGATTATTTCAAGAAACAGAACGAATTCCGTTCCAAACGCCCCTTCTTCCTCGCTTCGGCGGTCGTCCTGCTGCTCTATCTCCTCATTACGCTCTGGGCTTACTCGCAGCAGGCGAAAAACATCGCGGAAAAGCGCGACGATTTCAGCACCCTCGTCGCCCAGCGGGAAGGGATCCAGAAGCGCGTGAAGGACGCCAACACCAAGCTTTCCGTAGCCAAGTCGACATTCGACGAGGCCGTCGATCTCCTGAAGACCCGCAACAATGTGATCGCGTTCTATTCGCTCATCAAGTCCTGTATCCCGGACAACGTCTGGCTTACGGAATTGTCGATTTCCGCCGCGCCGAGCGCGGAAATCGAGGAAGGGCTTATGATGGACAACGATAACGACCAGGATGAGAACGGAAACCCCACCAGGAAATCCAGGCAGCTTTCGATGGATATGCCCGATGAGGATGAAGAGGAAAAGACCGAGAGCGAATCGATCTCGACCGAGGGCGGTCTGCGCTGGATCAACATGGTCGCCTACGTCATCTGCGAAAAGTATGACACGCGCCTCAACGACAGAAGCGCCGCGATTAACAACATCACCTCGAAAATGAAAGAGAACGGCGGTTTCTTCAAGGCGAAAGACGAAGAGATCAAGATCGTGTACGACGAGGGCCGCGAGATCTGCAATTACCTTACCATCTGCAAATTCCTGCTGGCCGTCGAACTGAAAGAGCCCATCGATTCGCCGGAATTCGAAAAGATGCTCGCGAAAAAGTTCTCGCCTGTCGGTGTGGACGAAGACGACGAAGAGGAGGAAGAAGAATGAAACAGTTCATCCTGAAAAATATCGTCCTTGTGGCGATTTTGGCCATAACGCTGGTCGGCAGCATCTTCCTTATTTTCTTTATTTGGAGCAAACAGCAGACGATCCAGCAGTCCATGAAGGATATCGAAGCGGACGTCGCAAAGGTCGAAGCCATCAATTCCGCCCGCAATCCCAACAGCGTGGAGCAGAGCGAAAAGATGATCAAGGCCGATACCGAGACCCTGGCCAAGAAGAATGTCCAGATCTACCGTCATTTCGGCAAGCCCTACCGTCCTGCCCTGCTCAAGCTTCTGAAGAACATCGCGTCGCCGGCCGAACTGGAAGCCGATCTGCCTCTGGATCCCACCCTGGTCGCCAAGCCGAAACCGAAAATCGAAGCGGAGGAGTCGGACGATGACGAGGATTCGGATGCCGAGGAAACCGCGCCCGCGGCTCCCGCCGCTCCGACCGACAAGGAAAAGGCGGTTTTCAATCCCGAGACCGGTCTCGTGATTCTTTCCTTCGAAGAGGACCAGCTTCGCACCATGCTCGCCGACCTTTATAAGGAGGTCCATCAGGAGTCCAACGAGGATACGTTCGTGATCCCCGATACGGTCCAGTCCGAGCGCGCCCAGCTTTTTGACAAGCTTTTCAACCAGATCATCGAAGCTCCGGAAGTGGTCGATTCCTCCCGTTCCGAGGATTTCCGCAAGGCCGCCGCCGCGAAGTTTGCGAAGGCGTTCGCGATTTTCCGGGAGGACGTCCAGGCGCTTACGCTGGAAGACGTCACCGATAAAGTGGCGCACGAGCTCTTCCTGGATGCCCTCGGACTCCCGCGTCTGATGCGCCAACGCGACTGCAAGAACTACATCGACTCCCTTTACGAAAAATACTTGAACTCCGATCTCATTCCCGGAATATCCTCCGGGGACACCTCGTTCAGCAGCACGAACCGCGTCCAGGAGTTCATCTACGGCAAGAACCTCAACCGCCAGGCGCTTCCCGTTGCCGAAATGGTGATCCCGATCATCCGCAATTTCCAGATCAAGGAAGACCTTTTCCGCAGGATGAAGGACTCCGGCATCGACGTTCTCCGCTCCATGAACGCCGGCGTCTTCTATGGGACCACTCTTGACAACGATCCGGAAGGCCCGATCCTCGAGTTTACCTATACGTTGGAAATGACGGCCTCCATGGAGGCGATTGACACGTTCATCAATTCGCTTCATGCCGCCTACAAGTCGGATCGCGTGTATGTGATCAAGAACATCAAGTTTACCGCTCCCTACGACGATCTGATCGAAGCCAACACGCTTGTCAACCGGCACTCGAAGTCGTCCTCCGAAACGAATCCGGTCGAAACGACGGCGGGAACCGCCGCAAACCAGGCGCAGTCCGATGCCGCGTCGACCGACGACGGGGAGACCCAGGCTGCGGTTGTCGTGTCGTATACTCCCCAATACGAACTTACCGACCCCCGCAATTCCGATTACGGCAGAATGCTGATCGGCGGGAAGCAGGATAAGATCAACTGCACGATCGTGGTGAATTATCTGTTCTATCGTGCCGATAATATCACCAACCAATGATGGAGCACCCCGGACATGAAAAAGTTTCTTTTTGCACATTATGAAAAAATAATTCTGGCTGCCCTGCTCATCATCTTTGCGGGTCTTCTTTACTACCAGCTCCTGTTCGTCCAGAAGGCGCAGAACCAGGCCGTCGCGGCAATGGTCAATCCCGTTCAGAAACCGTCCGATTACCAGCCGATCGACTTTGCGGCGGAAAAGAAGTACCGGACGGAGATCGTCTTCTCCGAGTGGAACACGGTCGAACCTACGGAACCCTCCGCGGACAAGACCGGCCTGATGACACCCTATCCCATGGCCGAATGCGTTTTCTGCCATGCCCTCATCCCCGTTACGGCATACCCGGAAATCGGTGAAACGAAAAACGGCAGATGCCCGTCCTGCGGAAAGGCCCTCGCTCCCCGCGTCGCGGTTGAAACCGACGAACTCAACGGCAGAGCCGACCAGAATTCAAACGGCATCCCGGACGAATGGGAAAAGGAATTCAATATCCCCGCGCAGTATTCCCGCGCCGATTCGGACGGGGATTCCGACGGTTATACCCTGCTTCAGGAATACAAGGCCAAGACCGATCCCACCGATCCGCTCAGCCACCCGAAATACATCACGCAGATTTTTGTCTCCGCCATCAGCCAGCAGCGCTTCACCGGGTTGGAACTTGTCTCCGTCGATACGACCAAGTCCGATAAGAAAGACTGGGTCGCTACGTTCAATGTCGTCCGCGACTCCCGCAGGCGTTCCGCTTTCATGCGCATCAATGTCGGCACGTTCAAGAACAACACCACGGATTTCAGCGTCGTCGACATGGAAATGGACGAAGGGACGCAGGAACCGATCGTTTATATCCAGCGCGTCGGAAAAATCGAACGGATCCCCTGCCGTCCCAAGCAGGCTGTGTACGACCCCGCCCCGCGTGTGCGTTTCCTCAACAAACTGTATGACCGCACGATCACCACTTCCGTCGGTGCCCAGTTCAAGCTCGGCACGGCCAAGACCGGAGAGGAACTGTACAAGGTGGTCTCCGCCAATCCGACTGCAAAGGAAGTCGTCGTGGAGACCGTCAACAGCGACGGCTCGCCCGGCGAGACCCTGAAGATCCTGCCCGCTGCAAAGTCCGCTTCCGCTTCGGCCTCCGCGGATTCCGGCAGCAAGACGAAAAGCTCTTCGACCACGAAATCGAGTTCGGATGGAAGCACTTCCTTCCTCCAGAAACAATAACCCCACCTCAAACCAACCTGTGATACGCAATCATTGATTCAAAATAAACAACCAAGGATGAGACAATGAAGAAGAGACCCCATTGTTTTCTTCGCCCGATTCTCCGGCCCGCCGCCGTGTTTGCTCTCGCGTTCGGCGTGACGTCCATGATGCTTTCCGCTCAGGACGAGGATGCGGCGCCGGAAGCGGATGCGGCCGTAACGGAAACCGCGGAGGAGGCTGCGCCCGACTTCGAGAATACCGACGCCGTGATGGATGAATCCGAAATCAAGCTTGAGATCCCCGAAGAAGACGACCTTGAACTCAAGGTCTCCGAAGAAGGCGAACTTGAACTCGGGACTCCCAAAGAGGCCGGCACCGATGCTTCCGAAGAAGAGGCTGGAAACGAGGCTTCCGAAGAGGAAGAGGCCGTCGAAGAGGAACCTGTGCTTTCCGGCGACGAGAAGGATGTCACGGAGGAGATAGAGGAAAACCTGATCGACAACGAGGAGCTGTTCAACGAGTATCTCTCCCAGGCCAGGACCCGTACGGCCGAAAAGGAATTCGTTGAAGCGTTCAATCTTTTCGACGAGGCGAAGAACGTACTTGAAAAGTGCGAGGTCTCCCCTGCCAAGGACGCCTTTGCCAGACGCCTTGCCGATGAACGCAAAAAAGCCCAGATCCTGTTCGGAAACCAGGTCCTTGAGGACTGCGAGAAGGATTTCAACAAGCTCCTTCTCCTCAATCACGACGACGAAATCCTCGATCTCGGGCAGAGAATCCTGAACGAACTCATCTGCGCCAACGTTGTTTATTACCTCGGCATCCCGCCCCGGACAGACGAAAGCGGCAAATATATCGTTCCCTCCTATGACAATTCCGAACTTCAGATTGCCATTGCCAACGATCCCGTGAAGGATAAAAAGTACAATTTCGCCGCCAACGTGGAATCCATGAGGAAATCGACGCAGGAGCGCATTGACAGCCAGAACTACTGGAACGAGACCAGCCTTGACGCCGTGGATCCGCGCTACCACGAGCGCCAGCGTGAGATCAATCTGCTGTTCCGCGCCGGCCAGTTCCTCTATCAGCACGACCAGTGGGACGACGCCCGCGACAAGATGGAGCAGATCCTGGTGAAGGATCCTTACAACGAGGACGCCATGACGCTCCTCGAAAAGATCTACCGCAGGCTCTATGCCATCGCCGACGTTCGTTCGTACAATGAATTTCTCCGCGAACAGGCCCAGTCCGACTGGAGCTGGGTGGAGAGCATTCCCGACGTCCGCAACATCGTGATTACCGGCGGCGCCGAGGCCTACGAATCCGCCGGGAACGAGCTGTACAACCGCCTCAACGACCTGATGATCGACCATATCGAGTTCGAAGGGGCCGATATCGGCTCCGTCATCACGCTTCTCCGTGCCCGCAGCAAGGATCTGGACCCCCAGGGCGAAGGCTTCAACATCATCGTCCCGCAGGCGGAAAAATATGCGAATAAGCTGGTCACGCTCAACCTCGACCAGATCCCGCTGTATGAAGTCATCCGCTACATCTGCAAGATCACGGGACTTTCCTTCCGCATCGATGAAACCGATAAGATCATCACGATCGGATCCGGTTCCGACGTCAGCGACATGATCATCCGCTATATCCCGATCCGCCAGGCCACCGTTCTGCGCATCGTCGGCAACATGCGCGCCGAAGGCATCGGCGACGGCATCACGCAGGAAGACACGGTCGGAGCCGGCGACACGGTTGGCTCGCTCATCACCCTGAGCGGCGCCGAATCCGATCCCGACGCCCAGCGCGTCACCTCCATTGCGCCGGAGACTCTCCGCACGTACTTCTCCGAAAGCGGCATCCCGTTCGAGGAAGGGTCCTCCATCGCATACGACGCCCGCGCAAACAAGCTCACGGTCGTCAATACCCCCGAAAACATCCGCCAGCTTGAATTCGCCATCCGCGACATGGACATGCAGGATCCGCTGATCCTCATCGAATCCAAGATGGTCGAGATCAAGATGAACGACCTGGAAGAACTCGGTTTCGACTGGACCCTGACCCATACCGGCGGTGAAAACGAACATTTCAATTTCACGTTCACCTCCCCGTCCATCAGCTCCGGGTTCTCCGACAACACGCTCGTGAACAATCTGAACCTGCTCCCGAACTTCGGTCCGGGCGGCTCCTGGAGCCTCTTCCTCACGATCAACGCGATCGACCGCACCGACCGTTCGGAAATCCTCTCCACGCCGAAAGTCGTGACGGTGTCCGGCCGCCAGGCGCAGATCCAGATGGTCCGCCAGATGTATTTCCCGGAATCCTGGTCCGAACCCGAGATCTCCACCAGCTGCGGTTCCAGCGTCACGTTCGAACCGTCCTATCCCGAATTCGGTTCGCCGCGCGACATCGGCACCAGCCTGACGGTTACCCCGACCCTTCAGCCCAACAACTACACGGTCCGTCTGGAGCTGAATCCCTCGGTCACCGACCTTACCGGCTGGTCCGACTACAGCTACAACTACGTGATCGGCGAGTTCGCATCCGGCGAAGAGTATCCCATGACGCTCAAGATGCCGGAAATCTCCAACCGCGAAATCCAGACGACGATCAAAGTCTACGACGGCCAGACCGTCGTCATCGGCGGTATCCTCAGCGATACGCACGGCCAGCTCAGCGACAGATGGCCGCTCTTCGCCGATATCCCGCTCATCGGCCGCCTGTTCACCGAGTCCGCTTCCGAGGCGCACAAGGACAATCTGATCATCTCCGTTTCGACACGTCTCATCAGCGGTGATGGCATCCCTGTCCGAACCAATACGCAAAACGGTCTCCCGGACTTCAGACGGTAAGGAGCAGCTGAAATGAAGAAGATTAAAGATATGACATATTTCATGGAGGCTCCCATGCACGCTTTCCCCCGCTATTCCGCCATTCTCATGGCGCTTGCGATTTCGCTTCCTGCGGCATTCGCCCAGGAAGTCGAGGACCTCGACCTCACCGTCGAGGAAGAAATGCCCGTCGTTGAGACGACCGGGACCGAAGATTCGGCCGATGCCGATGCCGCGGCCGATGCGATTGCCGATGCTGAAGCCGTGGCCGATGCGATCGACGCCGAGGCCGAAGCTGCGGCTGGCGCCGAAGCCCAATCCGAGCTTTCCGAGGTGGAAAAGGAGCTTCTCCGCGAGCAGACCGCCGCGTCCATTGAGGAACTGATCGCACGTCAGGCGCAGCAGCGCAACGCCGACGAGCTCCAGAGGAAAGCCTCTTCCGCGTTCGAGCACGAAGACTACGACGTGGCGGTCGACGCCTACGTCGACGTCCTGAAAATCCTCGAGTCCGAAGTCGTCAACGGCGAGATCCCGGAAACCAACAAACGGAAGATCGCCGAAGTCAAGAACATGATTTCCCAGTCCTACTATTTCTGGGCCCGGAAGATCTTCAACGAGGCGGAAAAGACCGCCCAGATCGGCCTCTACGACGAAGCCATCGAAAAATGCGAAGAGGCGATCAAGGTCTATCCGCTCTCGGAGCCCATCATGCGCAAGACCATCGACGAATACCTCATCATGAAGTCCTCCGCGCAGTACAAGAAGGATACTTCCGAAGAGGAACTCATCCCCGAGGCGATGAACCGCGTGAAGCGCATCTCCCTCCTGATCCGCCAGGGCCAGACGCTCTACAACACCAAGCAGTGGAACCGGGCGCAGGAAAAGTTCAACCAGGTCATAATCCTCGACCCGTACAACATCACGGCCATTGACTATCTCCGCCGTATCTACATCCATGAGTCCGAAGTCGGCGACCGCCGCCGCGGCGCCGTGATCCTGGAACGTGCCGCCGAAGCCATGTGGGAATTGATCGCCCCGATCCCGACCGGGTCCGAGACCTCCGACGATGTTGTTCAGGAAGAAATCAAGGTCAAGGAAGACAATGCCGGCACCACGCAGAAGAAACTCAACGATATCTTCATCGATCACATCGACTTCGAAGAAGTCTCCATCGCGCAGGTCGTCCAGTTCCTGAAGCACACGAGCAAGGACAAGGACCCGGACCGCGTCGGCGTCAACTTCGTCCTCCGTTTCAACACGGACGAGACAGCTTCTTCCCCGCCGTCCGTTTCCGATGAAAACGAATTCGGCGATGACGATGAAGACGAAACCAGTTTCGAAGAAGATGAAGAATCGGAAGGTTCCGAAGAAGAAGGAGCCGTTGAAGACGATTTCTATTCCTATGACGATCCCTCCGGCAACATCGACAGCGGAAGCTCTTCCGTACAGACGGCCGAAAACACCACTGTCACGCTTGCCGTCGACAACGTCTCCCTGATCGACGCCATCCGCTTCATCTGCAAGTCCGCCAATCTCCATTTCCGCGTCGAAAACTACGCGGTCGTGATCGCCGCCAAGGACGTCCCTCTCGACGAGTTCATCCGCAAGACGTACCCGATCGACAAGGAAATCCTCGCCAGCAGCATCATGGGCGACCTGAGCAACGACAATGTCAAGCAGTACCTGATCGACCGCGGCATCCCGTTCCCGACCGGCGCCTCCGTCCGCTACGACGAGATGAGCAGCCGTCTGACGGTCTTCAACACCTCTGAGGCGCTTGCCAAGGTGGAGGACCTCATCGACCAGATGGACGTCTCCGACCCGCAGGTCCTGATCCAGGTCAAGTTCGTGGAAATCGAACTGAGCGACCTGCAGGAACTCTCCTTCGACTACACGTTCTCCCGCGTCTCCCCGTCGTGGCCGCCCAACGAGCCGACCGAGCTTAGCCCGACGTACGATTACGACGAAAACGGCGAACTCGTACCGATTCCCGTGCAGAGCACGGAATCGTTCATCATGTATTACCAGAACGGTTCGGAAACGCGCAACAGCACCCTCGCCAACGCCTGGGTCACCCCGAGTGTCCAGGGGCTGAATTTCGAAGAGATGCAGTCTTTGAACGTGAATCCGGGCGATACCTACTACATTCCGGACAATCTGGAAGCGGGGGAAGGTTATTGGAAGGGCTACTCCCAGACCGAGGCCACGAAGAATTACGGGCGTCACATCACCTGGGGTCCGAACAGCCATTTCAACCGCAACGCGCAGACCAGCGCCGGCATTTACGGCGCCTCCACTACAATCCAGAACGATGCTATCTTCAACTGGTCCACCTACAATGCGGACGGTTACCAGTTCACCGGCGGCATCCATGCCCTGGATAACGCCGACTCCACGGAAATCCTTTCCGCACCGCGCCTGACGACCATGAACAATCAGAACGCCGTCATCCGCATGATCACGGAAAAGTACTACCCGACCGACTGGGACGACGCCGAACTCGAAACCGTCTCCACCAACGGGTCCAACGTGCCGGTCTTCACCCCGTCCATCCCGTCGTTCGGCGGCGCTACCGAAGAAGGCATTGCACTTCAGGTCCGTCCGCGCGTGGAAGAGGACAACTACACGATCTTCCTTGAAATGACCCCGGTCATCCAGGAATTCATCGGCTGGACCGACTACTCCTACTCCATCCCGCTGGGAGAAAACGACGAGCTGTATCCCAACACGTTGAAGATGCCGATCATCGAAGCCCGTTACATCAACACCAACGTCATGAGCTACGACGGCGAAACCGTCGTCCTCGGCGGCGTGATCCGCGACGAACTCTCCATGATCGAAGACCAGTACCCGATCCTCGGCGACCTCCCGCTGATCGGACGCTTCTTCCAGGGCAAGGGCAAAGGCTCCAGAAAGACCAACCTCCTGATCTTCCTGACCAGCCGCCTGATCAAACCCGACGGATCCCCGTTCCGCGAAGACCAGAGCGGACGCGGCGTTCCCGCGATCTGATCGCTCTCTTGGGAAAACCACAGACCCGGCGCCGATGATTCGGTTCCGGGTCTTTTTTGTCTTTTTCATGAATCCGGGAACGGTTTCCGTCAGCCGGTTGCGGGATTCGTTGCCCCGACACATGGCGGTGCAGCACAAATGTCCGGGAAGGCCCTTTCCGGCGCATTTGAGGTCTGGAGGCAGGAGAATCCGCGTCTATGTGCGTCATGTCCGGCAATGGACCCGGAAAGGCCTCCGAACGAGTTTTTGAATGCCGAGCCGGGAAGAGGCGTGTGCCGGACACGGCCTGCCGGACGAATGATGCGGTTTGCGCCCGTTTTGATGCCTGTTCGGCGAAACGGTCTGTAATCCGGCGAAAAAAAAAGCCTCGAAACTTTTGCAAGTGTCTGAGGTTCTATCAGTAAAAATTGGAGCCGGCTCTCGGATTCGAACCGAGGACCGACGGTTTACAAAGCAATAGTCCACAAGCTCAAAGATGAGCTGAAAACCGCGATTTTCCGTAATTTTTCCGTAAAAGTTGCTTGAAAAACGCCGGAAGGTAGCGTATAGTATCATAGCGTTTCAGTCAAAAAACCAACACACAACGGAGACGGCGGGCTATGGTAAAACAAAAGAAGCAGGGCGGCGCGTGGTACTATGAGTTCATGCACCGCGGGAAGCGGCATTACGGAACGTGCGAAGGGGCGGCAAGCAAGCGGGAGGCGGAAGCCTTCGAGAAGACCGTCCGGGAGAAGGCGGCCCAGGCCGCCGGGCTGAAAAGCGTAAAGGCACTTTACGAGACGTTCCGGGAGGATTTGACCGGCGGAAAGCAAATCACCCTGGATGAAGCCTTTGATCTTTCCTTGAAGAAACCGCGGAAGAGAACACCCGCCGAAAAACAGATTGCTTTGAAGCGGGGAGTATGGCGCGATTTTCTCGACTTCATCCACGGCGAACACCCGGAAATTGTCACGCTTTCCGACGTGAAGAAGACACACGCGGAGGAGTATATCGTCCGGCTCCGTGAATCCGGGAAATATAACAAGGCCATTCAGTACAGCCGGGCCGGGAAGAGGCGCGGGACCGTTTCTTACAGCAGACCGGAAGACGCCCACCTGTCCCCCCGCACAATCAACTATTATCAAATCACCTGCGCCGAAGTGTTCACCCTGCTGAAAGATGATGTCGGCTTGCAGGAAAACCCGTTTTCAAGCATCCTCAAACTCGATATGAAAAATGAGACCCGCGAAGCGTTCACGCCGGAGGAGTTGCAAACGATCTTTGACAACCTCGACGGATTCACCCGCCCGCTTTTCATGCTTGCCGTATGGACGGGGCTCCGGGAGGGGGATATTTGCACCCTCAAATGGGGAGACGTGGACCTGGACCGGCGTTTGATTACGCGGAAAACGCGGAAAACTGGGGCCGTCGTTCAGATTCCCATATCCGACCAGCTCTATAGCCTGCTGTCTTCGACGCCTCGCGCGGAGGGGGCCGACTATGTTTTCCCCAAACACGCCGAAATGTATTTGAAGAACCCGGACGGCGTTTCCTACCGGGTGAAAAAGTACCTGGAAGGGCTCGGCATTCAAACCACGCGGAAGCCGGACGGGCGGACGCGGGCAATCAGCACAAAAGATTTGCATTCCTGCCGCCATACTTTCTGCTACTACGCCGGGCTTGCGGGGATTCCGCTTTCCGTCGTTCAAGCGATTGTCGGCCACATGTCCCCGGCGATGACCGCGCACTATTCCGCCCACGCCTCGATAGAAGACAAGCGGCACGGCATGAGGCGGCTTTCCTTCGCGCCCGCCGCCCTGCCGGAGCACGAAGACGAACCGGAACGGGCCGAAGCCCGCCGCCTTGTCGGCACGATGTCGCTTGACGAGCTCCGCGCCCTTCTCCGGGCAGTTTCAAGCAGGGAGGGCGACGGAATGACGAAGCGACCGAACGACGAAACGCCCGCCCCGGACCTCTGCCGTCCGGACGGGGATATATGCGGAATTGAGGAACGCCGCGAAGCTATAAGAAAACTTGCCCGCCGCCTGTTCACCTCACCCCTTCCGACCTCTGCTTTATGCGCCCTGCTGAACGAGGATGAAGCGCCCCTTTGGGCCTTTGCGAAGCTCCCACGGCTTGCGAAAAAGGAAAAGGTATCACGGGAAGCGGGCGAAGAGTGGGCGGCTTGCGCCCCGCAAAGACGAGGCGGGCGTGAGCTCACAATGGAACTTCTCGACGCTACAATATACGAGCTTCAAAAGGAGCTCGGCAGACGCCCCAAAGCGGCGGAAGTTTGCCGGAGGCTAAGCGACAAGAGGGGAACGACGGAAGACGCGGAAAAAATAGCTGTCCGCCGCCTGTTCGCCTCGATTGTATGCGCTTATTCCCCGCAACATCTGGAAGCCATAAAAGAGGGTATTCCGGGGGATTACTGGGACCCCACAGCGGGAGACTGCGAAACGCCCGAAGAAAAGCCCGAAACCCTCACGGAGTATATCCGGACGCGGACGCTTACGCCCGAAGAGCTGAACGACCTTTTTTGAATAAAAATCGGGAGCATAGTTTTTATGCTCCGTTCTCCCGTGGTGTAAAGTGGTTTCAAGGGGACGCATTCCGCAACCCCACGAAACCACGGCGGCGAACTCAACGCCGCCACAACACACGGGAGGTCCTAATGACCGTTCAACACCTTTCCCCTCACGTCCTGGACGCCGCTGTACGGGTGCTTCAACCCGACGTCCCGGGCCTCACCCCCGCCGCGCTTTCCGCCGCTCTGCGTGAATTCCCGCGGGCAAAAAACGCCCTGCCGGAAAAGGCGCTCACCCGCCGGGAGACCGCGGACGTGCTGCACGTCTCGATCTCGACAATCAACCGAATGCTGAAAGCCGGAAAGCTGAAAGCGTCCCGCGTCAACTTCCGAAGCGTCCGCATAGACCCGGCAAGCGTCCGCGCCATTCTGGGCGGCAAGTACACTTACGGAGGGAGGCGGCGCGATGAGGTATAAAGCAGTTATCCACACGGGTTTCCCCTCGACGCTGAAACACGAAGCCGAAGCCCGCGCAAAAGGGGCGGCGTTTCACCCGCAGAATGAATTTATGCGGAAGTTTCGCGGTGCTTGGATAAAGGCCACAAAAGGACCGCGGAGCGGGCGGGCGCGGGCTCTTACTTCCGGTGCAAGCGAGCTGTACTGGCCGCGAGAAACAAACCGCCTTGAGGATGCCGAACTCGCCCGCTTGAAAGGGGGGAACGCATGAACCGCACCGCCACGAAAAAAGCCGCGCCGGAAAGGAACAGCGCGGCCACGGAAAAAGGAAAGCCCCTCGTTATGAATAATATAACCCCGTCAACGCAAAAAGCAAGCGGGAACGACACGAAAACGGCGATTTTACGCGCCGCTGAATTTTACCTCAAAAAAGGCTATTCCGTCCTGCCCGTTTCCAGGGAGACAAAAAATAACTGGCCGCAGACCTGGAAAGAATACCAGACCAGGCGCATGACGCCCGCAGAATTTACGCGGTGTTTTGAGGCGTGGACTATCAAAGAAAAGCCGAAGAAGCCCGCCGGAGAAAAGGCGGAGCCCGCGCGTGCCTTCAAGCCGGACGCCCTCGCCGTAATCTGTGGCGCGGTATCTGGAAATCTGGTGATACTGGACTTTGACAATCACCACGGCGGAGAAAGTGTCTTTGAAGAGTGGAAAAGCTACGTCTGCGAAACAGAAGCCGGGCGCGCGCTTTTCGCCCGTCTCGTTCTCGAACAATCCCAAAGCGGCGGGGTCCATGTTCCCTTCCGCCTCACAACCCCGCCGGGAAGCAAACAGGAACTCGCCAAAACGGAAGACGGCGGGAATGCGGTGATAGAGGCACTGGGGGAGGCGCACTTTGCCCTTTGTCCGCCGACGCCCGGATATAAGGCAATACAGGGTTGCCCCGGCGAATACCCCACGATCACCCCGGACGAATGGGGAATCCTCGCCACCGCCGCGGCACAATGCGACAAACGCCCGCTTGCGGGCCTGGAAGAGCTCCTACGCCACGAAAGGAAGAGCGAGGGGAAAGGATGGGCGGTAATGCCCGGCAAGGCATACAGCGCGCGGGAAAACGCATTGGAGGAAACGCGGGAAATGCTGATAGACGCCGGATGGACGCCGGACGGGGGCACCACGTGGAAAGGATGCCGTGGCGAGCATTTCACACGGCCAGGAAAAGACGCCGGAACGAGCGCCACACTTTTTGAAATGAAGACGGAAAGCGGAACCGTCCCGCTTTTCCACGTCTTCACCTCGAACGGCGCACCATTTGAAGCCGGGAAAACATACGACCCCTTCGGCGTCTATGCTCAGCTGAACCACAACGGGGATACAACCGCCGCCGCTGCGGCACTTCACGCCGAAGGGTACGGGGAGAAGGGCGCCGCCTCGAAGAAAACGCCGGGCATAAATGAGCTTGCGGCGGGATTCCTCGCGGAATGGGACGCCGCTCGGACCGTGAACGGCGGCCACTGCTTGAAGAAGTACCGCGGCGCGTTCTATGAGTTCTGCCGTGATTCTGGATGGCGGGAAATTAGCGGCGAGGACCTCGGCGGCCATATCGCGGAGTACCTTTGGAAACGGAAAGTAGACGCCACGGCGAAACGGCAAAGCGATATAAAGGCCGCGCTTGGTGCACGAAATCTTTGTCTTTTGCCCTCGGACACGGAAACCCCTTTCTGCATTTCCACCGGGGAAAGCCTCGACCGCTCGGCGGTGATTCCGGTAAAAAATGGGGCACTGCGGATTCCGAACGGAGCGAAAAGCCGGGCAGATTTACAGCTTGACCCGCTCACGGAGGATATTTTTTCCCCCTATTCTCTTCCCGTCCCTTACGAGCCGACGGCGGAAACGCCCGCATTTACCCGCTATCTGCGCGACGTTCTCCCCAGGGAGGCCGACCGGGAGACGGTCCGCCGGATGTTCGGTTATGCGCTCACGCCGGACCGGCGCTTGCAGGTGTTTTTCATCCTGTACGGGCCGCCGCATACAGGCAAAAGCCGTATTATTGAAACGTTCGATTCTCTTTTCGGAGAAAATCTGTGCTCCCATGTCCCGTATGAACAATTAGGGGAAAAATTCGGGCGCGCAGCACTGACAAGAGCGCTGGTAAACTGTGCGGCGGAACTCCGTTGCCGCGGGGAGGGTGAAGAATTCTTAAAGCAGGCGGTAGACGGGGGGCGGGTGCACGTTGAGGAGAAATTCAAGGAAGCATACGACGCCGCGGCAACGGCTCTTTTAGTTTTTGCAAGCAACAACCCGCCAAAGTTCCGGGATAAAACGGGCTCCGTATGGCGACGCCTTCGGCTTCTTCTTTTTGAAATTGTCATAGGAAATGAAGAAAAAGACGCGGCACTTCAAAGCAAGATCAATCGGGAGCTTTCCGGCGTCCTCAACTTTGCGCTTGACGGCCTGCTGGAAATCCGGGAGCTAAACGCATTCCCGGAAAACAAAAGCGGAAAAGAGTTTCTGGAAGAATTACGGGAGCTTGAAGACCCCATACCGGAAGCGCTCGAAGCGTGTATTGTCGAAGCTCCGGGGGCATTTCTGGAATCCGGCGAGCTTTACGGACGCCTGCGGCTGTATCTTCGGCAAAAAAAGAACTTGGAAAATGTCTCTGACGTCTGGCTCGCCGTCGGGGTAAAGCGGGCCCTTGGGATAAAAGGTAGCGTCCCGCGGCGAAACGGGCAGCGGGGTTTCCCGGATATTGCCCTCAAACAGACCAGTTTTGACGGGTTGTTGACGGGTTTTGTCGGGTAGTGTCATTTGTAAAAAATTGAAAGTATAGGGGTTTTGTCAAGTTGACGGGTTAACTTGCGAAACCTCTATATATTTGTGTCTTTTTTCCGCTCTTCTTCATTTTCCCTTATGCTTTTTATATTCTCCCTTTTGGAACAAAAGTATATAAAAACCGAACTTAACCCGTCAACTTGACAAACATACTGGTAATAAGAGGATTAACCCGTCAAGCGCCCCGACAAAACCCGTCAACAACCCGTCAAAACCCGTCAAGAGTTTCGGCCTCTTGGCAAACACGGAGAACCCCGGTATTTTTGCCGCAACTTCCGCCGCTGCTTGCTTTTTTTTTTTCACCTGGAGCAAAACCCGGTAATATCCATTCGGAGCGACGAAAAACAAGCTGTATTTATAGTGACGTAATGTCATAGTGAACAAAAAAGAGCGTTACAAGCTCAAAAATGTTGTAATAATTAATACAAAACGCCGTTAAAGACTCTTGACAAATAGCGCAAAACGTGGTACATTACAAGTAAAAATGCGGTGTTTGCGCCACGAAAACACCCGCCGCCGGAGATTCTGCGCCCGTACCGGGCGAACCGGCCACACCGAGCAAAAGCCGGGGCGTCTCTGTGCGAATGACACCCCCGCCGCGGCATAACTGCGTTTTTGGGGGTACACCCCTCAAAACGAAAAACGCCGCACCCTTGCCCCTATGCGGGGCCAGAGCAAGAAAGGCTACGGCGGGGCGCGTCCCGACCGTGGCGCGTCCGCCGGGATTCGATGCCCCACGCGCGGAGACTCTTCCCGGCGGATGAAATAAGATACCCCAGAAACGCAAAAAGTCAAGTGCACCCGAAAAAAGCAAGGCTGAAACAACCGGCCTTCGCCAAAGCTCAACGTGGAAATAATCCCCACGGGGTTCCGATTGCCTCAACCTTGACTCTCACAAAAAAGCCGTCAGACCCATATAGGGGAGACGGGAACCAAATCCCGCAACATCCCGGCGAATGACGGCACAAAAAAGACCAACGGAGCTTTTTCGCGAATCCTGGAAATTGCCAAGAGCTTGAAGGGGACTAATGTCCGCCCTGCCGTCCGTCAGTCTTTGGAGAATAATATACACCCGGTTCCGGGAAAAGTCAAACCCGCCTTTTTCGCAGGAAAAAGCGCCGGGCAGCTTGAAAAGGGAAAGCGGACGGGTTATATTATCTGCGTTCCGGCTGGAACCGGGACAGGGCTTTTATCTCACGGCGGGACCATCAACCCCGCCAAAAGCGGCACGCCGCCGCGAGCCTCCAAAGAGATTTTCTTTTTTATGGGCGCTTGCCGCTTTGCGTGAAACCGGATTGATACCCCGGCGAGGTGTTCCAGCACCGACCGCAAGGCGGCTTTTTATGCCAGGAAAGCGTGGACTACATGAACCACACCGAAACCACCACCGCCACCAACACCCCGAACGCCACCCGCGCAAAAATGAAGAAGGGCGGCCCCCGCTTCAAGCTCTCGCCCCTTCTCTACTACGTCCCCTTTTCGGACAAGCGGGAAACACCGGAAACCGCCCTCTTCTGGAAGACAGGACGGCGGGAGTATTACGCCCCCATGACCCGCGAAGAGGCCGCCGGATTCCTGGCCGAATATTACGCGGGATGGCCGGAAGATGAAAAAGCCCTGGGAAAAGCCCTTGCCCCCTACGGCGCACATGTACCGGAACGCGTCCCGGGCGATAAGACGGAACGCCGCCGCGTCCTCGAAAAGACGCTTGAAGCTGTCCCGGACGGAAAGCTGGACCGCCTCTTGACCGCTTACCTCCTGGGAAACCTGGCACTCCTGGAAATCTTTGTTGCCGGTGCGAACCATGAACGGCGGAAAGTGGAAGCGGGCGGGAAGGACGCGGGCGAAAAAAGGGGGCTGTGCGTGAACGAATGACACCCCCGCCGCGGCGCTGTTCAGTTTTTGGGGGTACACCCCCTCGAAAGCGACCAGCGCCGCACCCTTGCCCCTCCGGGCGAACAAAGACCGCGCCGCTCTCTCGCCGGGCGGCGCTTTCCTTTTGTCTCGATGCCGGACGCGCTGCACCCGCCGCAACGTCGAACGCCCCGCGCCGGGATCGCCTCGCCCGGATTACGGAATAGTTACGGAAAGACAAAAGGGCGCGAGAAAAAAGCGCAAGCCCGCCGTATTTATGCCGCCGATTCCGCCCGCCCGGCGCATGTTCCCGCCCTGCTTTCCGATCGTTTCGTGCTTGACGCCGCCACGGACCGCCCGAAACTCCCGGCCCGTCTGGTCCTTTCCGCGCGGGCGCAAGAGGACGGAGCGGGAAAAGCGGCGCACCTCAAACCGCCGGATTTTCTGCGCCTCAAACCGTGCTCAGATTACGGAAAAATTACGGAAAACCGGGCCGCCGGACCGCCCTGTATTTGCGATTTGAGGTAAAAGGGAGAATGCCCGCCGGGCCTTTCCGGGCTTTCCGTAAAAGACCGCCCCGGACGCCCCGCTCGAACCGGGGAAAGACCCCGTTTTAGCCTCAAAACTGCCGGGGATTCTTTCCGTAATTTTTCCGTAATTCTTGCCACAAAGTCACAAAAAACCAGACGGTTTCACGCGATAGCAAAACAGGGGATTTAGCCTCAAAAATTGGAGCCGGCTCTCGGATTCGAACCGAGGACCGACGGTTTACAAAACCGTAGCTCTACCGCTGAGCTAAGCCGGCGTATCGTTTTCAGGATTCCTGGAATTCCCGTTTCGGAACCGCGCACTTGCGGCCGCGGACGGTTTCCCGTCGAGCCTCATGGACTCCACCCTCGCGGACAAGGGAAAGCCGACCGAATTCCGAGCTGTATTAATATGGCATATTTTTTTCAAAAGTCAAACTCTTTCCCTTTCTTTTTCGCGTTTTCGTGGTATAGTATGATAATCTGTTTGCTCGGCCCGCCGTGAGCCGACGCCGAAATCTCTGGAAAGGAAGTCCCGTCTCTATGTCCCAACGCTGGCTGATGATCGCCGATGCGCACCTGACGTGCAGCAAACCGGAGGACGAGTTCTTCCGCATGCTGAACGCAGCAGGCCGACTGCCCGGGGACGTCGGGATCGTGTTCCTCGGGGACGTTTTCGACCTGTGGATCGCACTGCGCGGATACGAGAACGACGATCATCGGCGGTTCCTCGACTGGTGCCGCGCGGAGAAGCGGAAGCGGAAGATCGTCTTCCTGGAGGGCAACCACGAGTTTTTCGTCGCGAAGACTTACGCGGACGCGTTCACGTTCGCCGGGGAGGACTCGTACCAGGACGGCCTGCTGCAGTGGTTCCACGGCGACCGCATCAACAAGCGGGACCACGCCTATGCCGTGCTGCGGTTCATCATCCGCAACCGGCTGACGCGGTGGCTGCTGCAGCTGTTCGGGGCCACGATCGGGCCTGCGTTCGCGCATTATGTCCGCGAACGCCTCCGCACCACGAACCAGGCGCACAAACACTATTTCCCGGAACCGCACGCACTGAGGTATCTTTCCTCGTGCCCGGCGGGTTCCGTCGTTTTCGCGGGGCATTTCCACGACCGGGTCACGAAGTCCGTGGACGGCAGGATCATGGAAGTCCTTCCGGCGTATGCCGATGCTTCGGAGCTCGCATATTACGACCCGTCGTCGCCGTCGCTCGCGGTGTTTCCCGCGGACCGGATCGCCGACGTGTGCGGCAAACCAATCAACCAGGAGGCGGCTGAATCATGAAACGACTCATGTATCCCGGCAGTTTCGACCCTGTCACAAACGGTCATCTGGACGTCATCCGGCGCGCGTCGCGCATCGCCGACGAGGTCCTGGTGGCTGTCGCGCGCAATTCGGAGAAATCCCCGCTGTTCACGACGGAGGAGCGCATCGAGCTCATCCGCACCGTCACGGCGTCCATTCCGAACATCCGCGTCGTCACGTTCACCGGACTGCTCGCCGACGCCGTGACATCGTTCGGCGTCTCGGCGGTCATCCGCGGCCTTCGCGCCGTCTCCGACTTCGAATACGAATTCCAGATGGCGCTGATGAACCGCGAACTGAATCCGGCCTGCGAGACCCTCTTCATGATGCCGAGTCCGGAATATTCGTTCCTGAGCTCGCGCCTCATCCGCGAGATCGCATCCTGCGGCGGGTCCGTGTCCGCGTTCGTGCCGCCGGAAGTCGTCGAAGCCATCCGCACCAAAATGGAGCAAACCAGACCATGATCATCATCAATACTTCGCACATCCTCCCCGATACTCCGTACCTGCTCGACGGCACGGAATCCTCCGACGTCCTGGAACTCCCCGCCGACGCCGATCCGCCGCTTGCGCCCGCGGGCGACATTACGTACCGCCTTTCCGCAGTCATGGCGGGCGCCGACCTGGTCGTGACCGGCAGCGCATCCGTGCCGCTCGCCACGGTCTGCGCGCGCTGCCTCGACGACATTCGCGTCCCGATCGCGGTGAAAAACATCTGCCTCCACTTCGAGAAAGTGCGCGACTTGGAGGTCGACCTCACGGACGATGTTCGCGAGGAACTCCTCCTCGCCATCCCGTCCTGCTTCTACTGTTCCCCGGACTGCAAGGGCATCTGCCCCGTATGCGGCACGAACCTCAACCACGCTTCGTGCTCCTGCGACAGGGACCGGGCGGAACCCGAACCGGACCCCGCGGCTCCGTCGCCCTGGGACCAGCTCGATGCCCTGAACTTCGCCCCCGAAAAAACTGCGAGGAAGCAGGCGAAAACGACCGCGAAAACACCCGCGAAGAAAACCTCCGAAACACCCGCGAAGAAGAAAACCCCTGCAACTGCAGAGAAACCCGCGAAGAAAAAAACCTCCGCACCGGCATCCGGGAAATCCGGCGGGCGCGGCAAAAAGTAAGATCCCAAACGGGATTCAAACCCGCGTTTATTTTCGCGGGAGACGCTCGGTGCGGATCGGGAGCAGGTAGAGCGCCGTCAGGAAATTGACCGCCGCGACGAGCACGAAGACGCCGACGGCGGAGATGATCCCGTGCGCCATGAGCTGTGCGGAGACGATCGTGCCGAGCGCGATCGCGAAGGAGTTCACGATATTGTTCGCGGCAACGGCGCGTGCGACCTGCTGCGGGTCGGCTTTGTGCTGGAGCAGGGCGTTCAGAGGGACGGAGTAGAATCCGCCGCATGCCGCAAGCAGCACGAGGTCGGCGGCGATCCGCCAGAAGACGGGAAATCTGAGGAGTTCGCCGACCGTGAAAAGCGTTCCCGGGGCTTTTAGTGTCGCCTCTGACAGTGTAGTCAGTGCCGTTATTTCGCCGACCGTGAAAAGCGTTCTCGGGTCTTCCGGGACATGCGTCCACGAACGTGCCGCGAAGAAGAGGTCGAGCGTGAAGAACGCCATGACGACCAGTGCGAGGGAGACGAGCGGCATCACGGCGCGGCGGCGTCCGATGGTCTGGCAGGCCACCGACCCGATCGCCACGCCCGCCGAGAAGAGCATGTACAGGATCGGGACGAGGTGCGGCGTCGCGCTCAGGACGTCCTTGCAGAACCCCGCCAGCAGCGATACGTAGAGCGCGGCGGTCATCCAGAACGTGGAGAGCCCGATCACGCAGTGGGTCAGGACTTTGTCCCGGAACACGGCGCGCAGGACGTCCCATGACGCGCGGATGATGTTCGGGTCGATGCGTAGCGCGGGGGATTCCGGCGGCATGTCCGGGATGAGGAATGCGCCGCAGAGCCCGAGGGCGGCCATCAACAGAATGACGGCGCCTGTCACGAACCCGCCGTGGGGGACGGTGATCAGGTAGTTGCCGAGCACGGCGCCGAAGATGACCGCAATGTAGGTCCCGGCATTCACATAGGCGTTTCCGCGCAGGAGTTCACGTTCCTCCAGCATCTGGGGGATGTAGGCATATTTGAGCGGGCTGAAAAGCGCGGACTGCGTGCCCATGAAGAACAGCAGGGCGAGGAGCGGCCACACGCTGCCGCGGAGAAACGCGAAGAAGACCGGGACCATGAGGACGAACTCCATGATCTTGCAGGCGCGGAAGAGCTTGTGGCGCGGGAACTTGTCCGCGAGCTGCCCGGCGGTGGCGGAGAACGGGAAGTACGGGAGCATGAGGAGCGCCATGGCAGTGAAGGAGAGGGCGTTGGCCGTGCCGGAGGAATAGCCCGACTGGTAGGAGATCATGATGACCAGCGCGTTGCGGAAGAGGTTGTCGTTGAACGCGCCGAAGAAGAACGTCAGGAAGAACGGAAAGAATCTGCGGGAGAAAAACATGTGGGATCCGGTTCGGGGTGGGAGGACATCGGGGGGCGGCGCCGGTGCAATTTGCCGGATATAATATAAAACTCTATGGTGGAATGTCAAGTGCGCCGGGCGGGTTTTCCCGGGGAGATGCGGAACTGCCGTCCCGCTTCATGCCGTCCGGGGCGCGGTCCGGCGGGTCGTCTTTTCGCTTTTTTTTGCGAAAGATGCTTGACAAATCCTTATAAAAGAGTTATCTTAATATTTTCAAATGGTTTTTACAACTTAACGAAACAGGTTTTATTATGGCGACTTATGATGTCAAGGACGTGAACGGCGTCGAACACCTCAAGCTCGAGGAATCCGACGTCGCCGCTCTCGTCGAATCCGATCAGGTCACGTCCACGTGCCCCATGAAGAAATCCCCCATGCCGTCCTGGTCCACCGCTGCCAAGTTCGATTTCCTCACCAATCTGCTCGACGAACAGCGCAAGCGCATCGCATTGAACGCGGCTGCGGCGCGTTCGGACGGAGGCAAGGACCTTACCGACCAGCAGAAAATCGCGCTTGCCGAGGAAAAGAAATTCGTTGCGAAACCGGCGCCCCCGATGGCGCGCCTCAAGGCGTTCTTCATCGACCTCGTTTTCGCGCTGTTCAAGGCGATTCCGCTGGAGCTCGCCGCCATCGCCGCGGTCTACATGGTTGCCACGCTCGGCGCATCCTCGCTGCCGCAGGTGCCCGCCGGTCTCGGCGCCGATGCTGTCAACCTCGCTCCGTCGCCGGCAGGCGCGAAAGCGAAGCTCAAGGTCGCTCCGACCAAGTTCGCCGAACTTGACGCCGATCTCGGATACAAGGCCGGGTCCGTCATCGACGACAAGGCCGCAAAGGAAAAGTACATTTGCCTGTCCTCCGAAAAGGGCAAGGCCGTCTGGATCAAGGCTGCCACCGCCGGACGCATCGCCGTTGCTGCGGGCCTCCTCTTCTTCGCGTGGGAGTTCGTCATGCTCGGCTGGGGGCTTTGCGCCCATGGCCAGACGCGCGGCATGCGGCAGAACGACCTGACGCTCTGCAACGCCAAGGACGTCCGGGTCGAGCTGAACGGATTCCAGGTGTTCGCGTCCGTCCTGCTGACGCTCCTGACCTGCTCCTTCGCGTGGATCTTCGTGCTGGCGCTCAAACGCTCCCCGGCCGAACTCGTTTCGTTCACGCGCTGCACTGCCGAATAAGCGCCATCTTTTCTGTTTCCGTTATCTTTGGTGCCGTGCCGATGCACGGCATTTTTTTTTGCATTGACATTTTTGATAAGACTTATAGGTCAAACAGGTCGTATTTCGCCTGAGGACAGTTCATTTGCCTTGGGAAGCCTTAAGGGGATCGAAGCAAAAAAAGCCCTCCGCCGCGATGAAAACGGCGAAGGGCAGGCGTCATGAGGCACCGCCGCCCGGTGCTTTTTCAGCGGGCGGAGCGGCGGACCGGAACGTCGGGATCGATCATTCCGGGTTGAAATCGGACTTGGAAACGCCGCAGACGGGGCAGACCCAGTCTTCCGGGACGTCTTCCCAGGCGGTTCCGGGCGCGATTCCGCTGTCGGGATCGCCGACTTCGGGGTCATAGACATAACCGCAGACGCTGCAAACATACTTTTTCATGACGGAGATTCCTTTCTGTTTCGGACGTGGTTATTGAGCGGAGCGCGCGAGGAGCGCGTCGCCGACGGCTTTGCCGAGGGCCGCGCACTGGTCAAGCGCCGCCGCATTGGGAACGTATTTGACTTTCAGGCCGGGGGCGACGAGTTCGACGCCCGCGCCCTTCAGGTACTCCTCGATCTTTGCGACGGATTCGCCGCTCCAGCCGAAGGAGCCGAACGCCGCGCCGACCATGTTTTTCGGGCGGAGCCCGCGAAGATAGGTCAGGACGTCGGCCGTGCGGGGATAGAGGTCGTTGTTGATGGTGGGGGAGCCGACGACGAGGGCGGAGGCCTTCAGCATGGCGGCCGCTGCATCGCTGCGCGTGCAGGAGGCGAGGCAGAGGACCTGGACGCCGCATCCGGTCTCGCGGATGGCGTCGGCGATCGCGAACGCCATTTTCTCGGTGCTGTGCCACATGGTATCGTAGAGGACGAGCGCGTTCGGCGTGACAGCCTGTTCGGCGAACTCCCTGTACCACGCGAGCGGGGTGCCCAGCATGTCGCCGCGCCACAGCGGGCCGTGGTCGGGCGCGATGACCGCCACGTCGAGCCCGAGCCCGGGGAATGCGTCGAGGAGCTTCAGGACCTGCGGGGAGTAGGGCAGGAGGATGTTCGCATAGTAGCGTTCGGCTTCCTCGCGCATGGTGGGCAGGTCGTTTTCGTCCGCGAAGATCTTTGCGACGGCGTAGTGCATGCCGAAGCCGTCCTGGGAGAAGAGGACGTTGTCGCCGGTGAGGAACGAGAACATGCTGTCGGGCCAGTGGAGCATGCGCGTCTCGACGAACTTGAGCGAGGATTCGCCGAGCTCGATGGCGTCGCCGCTCTTGACGGGCTTGATCTTGCCGGCGAGGCCGTGGAAATGGGCCTCGAGCGCTTTCACGCCGAGGGTGGACGCATAGACTTCGGACGGGTTCACGCGGGCGATGGTTTCCGGCAGGGCGCCGGAGTGGTCCATCTCGGCATGGTTGGAGACGATCACGTCGATCTTCGCAGGGTCGACGACGGAGGCGATGCGCTCCATCATCTCGCCGAAGAACGGCGCCTTGACGGTGTCGACGAGCGTGATCTTCCGGTCCATGATGAGGAAGGCGTTATAGGTGGATCCGCGGCGTGTGGTGTAGCCGTGGAATTCCTTGAGCTGCCAGTCGATGGCGCCGACCCACCAGACTTTGGGGGAAATCCGGATCGCTTTCATCATAATTGTGCGTGTGTCCTTTCGTGTGGATATCGTGAGGTTGAATTGAGGTTATGAGACGGTGGAGGTCCAGAGACCGTGTAGATTGCAGTATTCGCGGAGGATGAGGCCGCTGCGGAAGCGGACGGGGAACACGGCTTCGGGCGGATCGCCCGGCTTCAGGTATTTGCGGCAGACCATGTCGCCGTCGACGACTTCGATCCACTGGATGTAGTGCGCCTCAAGCATCGGGTGCGCCACCGCGCCGACCGTGACTTTGAGCTGGTCGCCGTGCGGAGCGGCCACCGGGACATGTTTTTCGCCTGCGCCGTCGGAATGGTTCTCGATCATGCGTGCCAGGCCGCGTCCGCAGCACGCGGGAATGCACTCGTCGCCTTTTTCGCAGGGCTGAAGCGCCTCGAAGACGATGCCGCATTCGACGCATTTCCAGATTGTGTTCGGTTCTTTCATCGTAATTTCCCCCTCGGATTGACTGGTTCGGGCGCGGCGTCCCGGCCGGCGGATCCGCCCGGATGATGCACGCGTCCCGGATTGGTTCAATACTGTATCACGTGTGCACGGAAAATGCAAGCCGTCAGGCAGAAAAAGCAGGGAAGAAAAAACAAAAAACCGCCGGGGGAAGCAGAATCGCTTCCTCCCGACGGTCAAACAAGGTGCGTTCAATCTCCGTCCGTTGCATACGGGATGTTGCCGGATGCGTCCGGCGGAGGCGATTCGAGGTCGGCCCGGACGAGCCCGACGGCATCCGCAAGATGCTCGGCGGTCCCGATGTAATTGACGGTGACCTCGTGCGAAACCGCGGCCGAGTTGAAGATGCCCGGCGCGGTCCTCCGGCGGTACTGAAGTGCGTAGGTCCCCTCCGGGGCGCTCGCGTAGTCGCCGGTGATGACGGTGCTTTTTAATACGGGCGAGGCGGTGTCCGGGTCGATGCCGGCGCGCTGGATGGCGACCGTGCCGCTGCCGGACAGCGCTTTCTCCGCGAGGCCGCCGAGGGCGGAGTTGACGCCGGAGCATCCGGTTAAGAGGACTGCGGCGGCGGTGAAAAACAAAGAGAAGCGGATCATAGTTTGAATTCCCGATGTTGTGTTATCTGTTGAAAGCTTCTTTCACGCCTGCGAGGATGGCGGCGCAGACAGCCCCGATGACGAGCGTGACAAATGCCTTCAGGGCTGTCCTTCTGCCCGTCTGGAATGCTTCCGCGAGCGAACGCAGCGTGTCCGCCGTCTTCGCGTCGATCCCGTTCGGGCAGCCGTGCTCGTACGAGGCGAGGATGTCGGTGAAGATCGCAGCGATCTCGTTTTTGTCCTGGTCGGTCATGGGCGCAGCCTCCCGTTTCTATATGCGAACCAGCCGAAAAGCTGGCAGGCGAATGCGGCGAAGATCCCGGCCAGCATGCACGCCGGACGGCAGTCGTAGACGGCCTCGAGTATGACGTTTGCTGCGAGGCGTGCGTTTGCCGCCGTAAACGACGGGAACGATTTGTGCGGCATGGAGTATTCCCAGTCGTGGATTTCCGCGGACGCCTCCAACGGGCGGAGCAGCCACGTGACGGCATGCCGGATCCAGGCGGGCCAATGGTCCGGGCCGACGCCGTTGCATGCGGCCGCGAGCTCGGATTCGGAAGCCCGCCAGAACGATTCCGGAGCGAAAGCGCCGAATTCGCAGCAGAAGGCACGCAGGAATTGAGCTCGATTCGGAGTCATGCTTCGGTCTGCTCCTCCGCAGGTTCCCAGCACTTGTACCACCAGTCCGGCTGACCGTATCCGGCCTTTGCCCCTTTGTACTTGCAGAGCTCGTTCAGTGCGCTCCACCGGATGGCGAAGCTGTTTCCGCTCACAGGGTCGGCCCGATATGCTTCGGATGAGGAAAACGAGGCGTATTCGTCGAAGCCGCCCATGAAGGAGGCGTCGCCGATGAATGCTCCGATCTCGTCGCACAGAGATCGGAACTGCGTACAGGCGGCCGCGAAGTCTTCTTCCGGCGTCGCCTCCCCATTGTTTTCGATCGTTCCTCCAAGCTGCATAAACAGTTCTTCCGTGATCGGGGAGACTGTCCCGCCGTCCGTCTTCAGCATCCCCGGAAGTTTATTGAAAGTTTCTCCGTTGAACATGTAAATCTTCATTGTGTAACTCCTGCTTTCGGCATATGTATCCTTGTCGGGTTCCGATTCAGTATTTTCAGCTCTTTTCGATACCGGTCAGGCCGCCGCTCACGACGTAATCACCGGCACTCGCCGAGGTCAGCTCTACGGTCCCCTCCGTGGTATTGACGATCCATATATCCTGCGTGTCCGCCGGTACCGTCACGGTCGCGCCGTAGATGATGCCGAGGTTGGTTACGGTCGTACCATGGATTTCCAGTTCGTTGAACTCGCGCGTGGCATGCCCGTCCTGAAGAGGTGCATCCGGGTCCGTGTAGTGGAACTGCACGGATGCGTCTTCCGGTCTTGCGGGCATAACGACACTGCCTCCCGGAGCGATCGGCGTGCTGTTCGTATTTCCTGTCAGGTCAACGATTGCACCGGAACCGATGATGACAACGCCATCCGATGTCTGCCAGTAATTGGCGATTTTTTTCACGGTCACCGCTCCGTCAAGCACGATTTTTCCGCCGCTTCCGACAACCGCGTCTTCTGCGGCAACCGTGTCCTTGAGCACAAGTACGGCATCCTGGCCTCCGCCATAAACACAGATGGGATTGGGCCCTGCATTCCCGCTGATGACACAATCGGACAAGGTAAGTTCGCATGCGGAGTGCGACGTGTTTGTAAAAACGTTGACCGCACCACCAAGACCGTTTGTGTGCGTATTGCCTGTGATCGTACAAGATGACATAAGCGCGCTGCCAGGTGTCCACCCCATATTTATAACACCCCGCGCATTGTTTGCTGTTTCCGCGTATCCGGTAATGGTCGCGCCTGTGATTTCAGAACCATCTTTCATGTCAATAAAGGCTGTGGTGCCGCCGATATCGATCATATTCGTGTTTCCGATCTGCGGGACAGTCACGCCACCGAGCGAGTAAGCCGAAGCGGAACCGGCGGAAGGATAGACGGTTGCTCCACCTGGTGCGAACGTCATGCCGCCACCTCCGGGATTGATCGTCGTAGTGTGCGTGTTGCCCGTCAGGTCAACAACCGCACCGCTGGAGATGGTGACGGAGCCGGATGCACCCGCTGACCGCGGTTCGATGACGTCAATCCGGTTACTCCCGGCAAACGTAATGATGCCACCGCGGTTTACTGCACAATGCCCCACCGTATTACCACCAAGCAAGGCAACCGTCCCGCCCGAAACGATCATGATGTCCGCACCAATGGCAGTAGATGCAATATTACCGGAGATCACCGAGTCTTTTATCTCAGTGAGTCCAGCTCGGAACATGTAAACTCCACCGTTAATACCGGTGGCACGGTTTTCCGTTACGGTCGAACCGGAAATAAGCGCATACTGACCCCAATTATAGACGCCTGTATAGTTTGCTGCCGTATTGCCCGTAATGAGAGAGCTGATGATGGCAAGACTGCCGCCTCCACCACGAACTGACAATCCGGCGATTTCTCCCGTGACGCTCGTTCCGCTTATGATGCAGGATTCGACAGTTGCTTTTCCGTTCGACACATAAACGGCCCCGCCGGATGCCGCGTTGACAAAGGTGATGCCGTTTGCATACGCAGATGCGCTCCATGGCGCCATAATGTTCGTGCCGCCGAGGTCGATCCGTCCTCCGTTTCCGGTTGCTTTTTCGACGGCAAGCGCGCCGCCCGCGATTGAGACGGATTCGACGTTCACGTCGCCCAGTGTCATGGTCCCGCCCGAGTTGACGACACCGCTCATCGTGAGGTTCGCGAAAGTCGTTTTCGAGGTGCAGCTCACGCCGCCTGTGAGGATGGTATCCGCGTAGCCGTTGCCGACGACGTGCTTTTCGCCGCTGGTCACCGCGCCGCCCATGTCGATGGCAAGCCCGGCGAGCGTGTCGTTGAACGCGATGTACTGGCTTCCCGCCGAGGTGAGGCCGTAGAGGAGCGTGCCGGCGGTAGTCCCGGTCGCGGAAACCACGATGTACCCCCCGATATGATCCTCCACACTGATGATCGCCATGCCGCTGCGGAATCGGACTGTGCAGTAGTTGATGCTGTCCGGTTCGAGCGGCTGGGACAGAATCACGTTCGAACCCGTCTTCACAAAGCCGGTTCCGGCGACGAAGACTTCCAGATGTCCCTCAAGCCCGAAGCTGTTGTCAGGGACGGTTTCGGCGTTGAGCGTCTTGTAGCTTGCGGTGGCGTTCAGTTTGTATGCGTGCCCCGCCAGCAGCGTTACCGTGGATTCTGCAGGGGATTCGATCGGGAACCACCTCGACTGTTCGACCGTGGAACCGGAAACGATCGCCATGCGGTACCCGGCGGTCAGGTTGTCCTGTTTGGCCGCGAGGGAAGCCGACAGTCCGGTGATCGCGCTTTGCGGGACGGCGGCGGTGTTGATCGTTCCGGCGGAATCGATGGCGATGCCGGTTCCCGCATTGGCCGCGGTCAGCTTATCCTGCTTCGTGCCGGCCGAGGCGGAAACGGCTGACTGGATCATGGTTTCAGCTATGGAATGTGTCACGATCCCCTGGTCCAGCGCGGTGGGGTCTCCCAGGCCGGCCACGCGGTTTCGAACCGTGAAGTTCTCAATCTGAAGCACAAATGCGGCATTGCCGGCACTGTCGTACCCGACGAGCTCTCCGTTCAGTCCGGCGCGCTTTTTTTCGTTGCCGAGCCAGGCCGCGAGCTCCTGTGTGTTCATGTTGGAGATGGGGATGACGAATTCCGTGAAATTTAGAGTCTCGCCGTTGACCGTATCGGTCACGGAATGGACCGAAATGGAGTCGGCGTCCGCGGCCAGTTTGCATGTCGTGCTCCGGTCGAAGTCCGCATCCATATTCCACTGCCAGTCCACGATGCCGTTGAATGCGGAGACCGGGTACGGAGTCGCCATCCCGCATGCCGCAAACAGCCTGATTCGCAGACAGACCGAGACTCCGAGCACCAGGACCGGTGCGGCCTGGTTTCGGGCGTTTGCATAATCGCGCACGATGCCGAGCGTTTCGTTTGCCGCCGCGTAAAAGACAATATCCTGCATATCATTCCCTTTACTTGAAATTGAAATATGATTCGTAGTCGTAAATGACCTTGACGTTTCGGGCCTGCCAGCCTCGTATGTAACTGCCCGGCGCGGTGTCCGCACCGCCGAGGCCCGACACCGTTCCATATTCCCGGGAGGCGAAGGTTCCGCCGCTCAGAACGAGCGTGTTTTCCCCGGATGAAACGGGCATGCCGAACGGATCGAAGAGGTAGGTGTTGTCTTCGTCTTCGACCGGATCCCCGTTCCCGTCCCGTTCCCGCGGATCGACGGCGTCGAATCGGAGGATGCCGGCGGAAGCCTCAGGGCAGCCCTGATGGTCCGGCGTGATCCGTTCGAGCTCCGTTGCGGAGTGAAGGCTCCACCGTTCATCAGGATCCCCGAATCCGACATGCCGGTATTCCACCCGGAATTCCATCGGCGCCTGCCACCCGGCGAACCGGATGTTTTCATGCGTCCAGTACGGGATCGCGCCGTATGCGTCCTGCGGGGATGCGCCGTAGCTGCGCTCGTCGTCGGGCGAAAAGGCATATCGCATGACGAAGCCGCCGCTGGTGACGCAGACATGCCGGAGCTGTTTCAGCATCCTGGCGCGCTGTGTCGCCCAGGCATTGTTCAGACAGGCCTGGAATGTGCCATCGGCGACAATCGTTCCGGATGTGTTGTTTCCCATGATCGTCCCAGGCGCTATCAGGTCCTCCGACAATGCGGATGCGAGGCTTTCCAATGATGAGTAGACTGCATTTCCCCTGCTGTCCGTGAAACGGCGGACTCCAAGCCCTGCCGGCATGGAATACCCTGTCAGCAACCGGATCAGGATGACGTCGAAGAGGTGCATGAACGAAAGGTACCGGGAAGTTCCCGGGATCTCGTCGCCGGCGTATTCCTTTCTGATCATCCTGAACGGGATTTTCCGCGGGTCGCCGCCGTTGTCGCTTTCGTCCGATTTCCCTTCGAAGATGCGTGCCAGCCGGTCTTCGACGACTGCGGATGTGCCGAACGACGTGCAGCTCGCATGGAATTCGGCGTCCAGGACCGCCCGGCGTTCGTACAGAGCGGAGACCAGCACGCGCATTATGGCCAGCGGTTCGCAGAAGGCTCCGGTGTCCGGATGAAAGTCGTCCCCGCTCATCAGATCCATCTCCCGCTGATTTCGATGTCGCCGCTCAGGTGCAGCTGCTTCATCGTCCCGTCCGCGTCGACATGGGCCAGCTTTTTGTACCAGCCCTGGACTCCGGTGACGGCCGCGGACAGCGTCTTGGCGAATCCGTACACCAGTGCCGGATTTGCCGCTTCGGCGTCATAGTGGACGGTCAGGTAGATGTCCGCCGCAATCCCGGGTTCGATCTGCACCGTTCCGGCCGGCATGTCGTGGACGATGTTTCCGATGCGGATTTCGCCTGCGTATTCTCCGTCCGGGTTCGCGGCGTTGTAAATCCGTGCGGAAGTCCCGCCGACGAGCTCCACGGCGAAAGCCCCGGCATACCCGGCGGCCTGCTCGGCCTGCGCTGCGCCCTCCGTCCCCGGTTCCGGGCCGTTCCACCGGACGAGCTTTCCGGCCCCGGTATCGACGATATCGAGGAGCGGGGAGGCGGATTCGAGCTTGTCGAGATACTCCACGGCATCGGCCAGTGCGTTGAATTTTTCCCGCAGGACCTCGAAGAGGTTATCTCCGGATTCGAGTTTCGGCACGATCATGCGTCCACTTCCTCCTCCTCTGTGGATTCGTACAGCGTGTCGTCCCAGCCTGCCGGATCGGGCGACGCCTTGTAGATGACTTTCGCGACGTAGCGGCGCCCGTCGGGATGGATCTGTCCGCCGAGGTTCAACCAGTTCGGGACACTTACGCCGAAATCGCCGAGGGCCGGCGTGCAGATCTTTCCGGCGCATGCGGCGGCGGCCCACGAGGCGTCCCGCAGGGTGCAGTGGCGGCTGAACTCCGTGATGGTGTAGCTGGGCATCAGCCAGGTCTCGCAGTTCATGACCGGCATCTTCAGCAGGTGCCAGGCTTCGCCGAGCGATACGACGGACTGCGGCGTCTTGACCCAGCGGTAACAGGCGCGCTGCGTCGCCGTCAGGACCGGGTCCGTCGCAGTCGCCCACCAGTCCGGCACGTCGTCGGTTCCTTTTGCCGCGAGGCAGTAGTTCCAGTTCGTCCGGTAATCCGGGTGCCGTTCCAGCGGGACTGCCATGACGGTCACGTCCAGGGTGTGTTCCTTCGGTCCGTGCCTTCCGATCAGGAACCTCAGGTTGCTGCCGGCGTTCAGGTTTTCCCAGACGAGTTCGATTTCATAGACCGGGCCGCCTGCCTGGCGGGTGCGCCACGAGATCAGCTCGTATTCGCCCGACTGGTTGCGGTCGCCGATCGACAGTCCGGCGCTCCGTTCCTCCACTTCCTCCCGCGTTCCGTAATAGACTTCGCGGTATGCGGATCCGCCGGAATCCGTGCTCCGAACGGCGCTTTTGTGCTTCAGTTTCAGCATGTTTTTTCCTCTCGGTTCAGTCGATCGTTCCGATTCCCTCGAGCCGTTCCGCGATTTCATCGAGTTCGGCATTGATCTGCCTCAGGATTTCCAGGATAATCTCCGCTTCGGGATCGTCCCCGATCCGCTGCGTTCCGGCCGTCTTTTCCGTTTCCCCGTTCATTTCTTTCTCCCGTTCCTTTGTTTTTGACCTGTTTTTTCCTCTGTCTGCGACAGCGCGTCACAACCCGGACACTTCGGCGTCGTCGCTCTGCTCTGCCCGGACTGCGAACCGCTGGTATTTCCCTTTTTCCGCGGTAAGGGTCGCCGAGGTGATGAGGTAGGTCCGGTCCCGGAAAGTCAGCGTTCCTCCTGCTTCCGGGATGTTGCCGCCCTCCACAAGCCCGTCGAATTCAAGTTCCGTGCGGCGGCTCGTGGCGGCGAGCCTGCCTTTCGTGCCGTTCTCTCCGTAGACGGACACGGTCCCGGTCAGCGTCGAACGGACCCGGATATTCCTCATGGCGATGTCGAAGCCGGTCCCGTCCAGGCCGGAGATCAATCCCAGCACGCGCATTTCAGTACCCTTTCATGGTTTCGCGGGTGAAGACCGGTCCGTCGCAGGCGACCGTGGCAAAACCCTGTCCGCGCAGGGATTCCGTCGCTCCGGGCAGGACAAGCTCGCCGCCAACGGTCTTTGCGAGGGATTCCCGTACGTGGGCGACGCGCGTTTTTAGTTTGTCGGGGATGGTATCGCCCGCACAGCGCACCCGGGCGCGCTCTTCGCACAGGGTCAGGTTCCAGTCGCGGAGCAGCGCTTCGGCGCGGGAGGAAACGACCGGCGTTTCGTATCGGCATCCGGCGGCGGCGTCGATTTCCGCGGCAGCGGCATCCAGGTCGGCCTGGGCCGCGGCGGAGCCCGCTTCGTCGTTGCCGTACAGTCCCGCATAATCCTGACCGAGACGCATTTTCAGTTCATTGATCGTGGCGTAGGCCATGGGATCATCCTTTCTTTTCGTTGTTGTGTCTGTGAGACGCAGATGAAAAACGGCCGGGGTCGGCGAGGGGCGGGGACGGAGGGTCCGCACGTGCCAAGGAGATGAATCACGCCGGACTCCCCGCGCCCCGATTCCCCGTCAACCGTCAGCCGTCATTCCCTCCGTCGGTCAGCCTGCGGTGGTGCCGCCGCGTCCCAGCAGATGCGGGAAGAGGGCGGCCGCGTTGCCGTATGCCTCGGCGCCGAAGAGGATCCTGCCGTCCATGAAGACGTTTTCATCGTTCGGCTGATTCAGGATCGTCAGGGCGGCTTCCTTGTTCTTCAGGACCAGGATGGGCTTCAGCGCGCCGGTGAAGCGTCCGAGGAACCAGTAGTTCGCGTTGGTCCCGGTGAGGCGCGGGCTCACGACCAGTTTGACCTTGTCCTTGTGCGGGTTCGCGAATTCCTGGTCGTTGCTGTCGCGGTAGGTGTCGGAGTACAGAATTTCGCGGGCGGTGTCCTCCAGCGCGGGACCGACGATCAGGTGGGTCGGACGCGTGTTGACGGACTGCCCGTTGTGCCCGCGGAAGGAGTACATCTGGGTGAAGAACGAGCCGAAGTTGGCGAACGTCAGGGCGTTGGTCGTGACGTTGTTGATCGTGCTCGGGCCGTACTTGCGGCTGCTGCTGTAGAAGGCGGCGCCGTCAATCCAGTTCGGCGGGTTCACCAGCGCCTCGGTGAAGAGCGTGTCCCACAGCTGTTCGCCGGCCTCGCCCATGGCGGCGACGAGCGTGCCGTAGACACCCCAGTTGTCGGTCTCGACGTCGCGGACGGGGATCGCCACGGTGTCCTCCCACGGACGTTCCACGAGGCGGATCTTGTGCGTTGCCAGGTTCTTGATCTGGCGCGGGCCGAGCCATTCGCGCATCCCGGCGAAGGCGTCGAGGAACGGGATTTCCATGGCGGTGTGTTTCGGATCGCCTTCGATGTCGGCGAGTTCGCGGTAGATCGTCTCCGCGCCTTCGACGGCCTGTTTGAACTTCAGGTTGAAGCTGGTGCGCATGGCGGACAGCGTTTCATGATTCAGTTCCATCTTCTGTTTCCTTTCTCAGGTTGGTTTGTACAGGATGTTGACCGGGAGCACCGCTCAGCGCGGGCCGTTTCCGATTTCCGTCACGACGCCGCCCGCGGTCACATCGCGCACGACGCCCGCGACCACGGCCGAGGAGCCGCTCGTGAGCGTGACGGTCTGATCGTCGTTCACGTAGCAGGTCTTGTTCAGGTCGCTGATGCCGATCGCGCCGCTGCTGACCGGGCTGTAGAGGAACATGCCGGAACGCGTTCTGACGGTTTCGCCGCTTGCGGCCGTGTTTTCGGCCCGGCCGACCACTGTGATGGCGCCCGAGGACGTGGCGGGGACGGCTTTCCCGGAGGAATTGACGGCGGTGATGGCGCCCGCGTAGACGGTGCTGCCCGACGCCACGGTGAATTCACGCGTGTAATGGATGCCTCCGGCTGCGATTTCACGGGTGTCTCTGGCTTCTGTGAGTGCTGACATGGTTCATGTCTCCTTCTGTTGATTGGTTATGCGCCGGCGGGCTTCTCAGCCGTGCATGGCGCGTTGGTATTCTTCCTTGTCGAATCCGAATTTCCGGATCATTTCCTCGTCCGCCGCGGTCAGGCTCCGGCCCGGCATCCGCCGTTTGTCCGGCGCGAAGGTCATGCGGCCGGGGACGATGGCGGGGGCGTGTTCCAGGTAGGATGACAGCGCGGAGCAGTCCTGGGTTTTCGCCCAGTCTTCCAGCGCGTGCGTCAGTTTGCCCTCCTGAAGGCCCTGTTCGATCAGCTCCGCCTTTCGTTTGTCTTCGGCGGCGCAGATCATCGTGTCAAGCTCCTGCCGCAGGGCGTCCGCCTGAACGGCGCGTTCCTTTACGGCGGCAAGTGCTGCGGACATGGCTTCGTCGGGCTCTTCGTCCGCCACGCCAAGCTCCTCGCGCAAGGCGGCGATGGCGTCGGCTTTCGCTTCGATCGCGGCCGCCGTGCGTTCGAACGCGTTTTCCGCATCGTCCTCGCCGGACAGCACGATTTCGTTCCAGAGCGTTTTTCCCAGCAGGCGTCCGAGCGCCCGCTCGATCGGGTCCTGAAGGCGTTTCAGTTCGATGGCGCTCCTTGCAGTGTCCTCCGGGTCGGCTTCGCCTTCGCCTCCCGCCGCCAGGACGTCCTCGCAGTTCAGCGCCGGCTCATTTTCCATGGCCACGCTGGTGATGCGGACGGGGCCTTCCTTCAGTCCGCGGATGACAGGCGAACAGTACCGGAATATCTTTTCCTTCAGCAGTTCGTATGCGGCCGGCGTCCATTCCGCGCGGATCCGCAGGTCCTCGCCCTCGCGGAACAACGTCCCGAACCCCATGGCCGCCACGCCCGACGGGATCAGCCGCAGCGCTTCGCTTTCCTCCACCCCATGCTTTTCCGCCAGAATATGGAGATAATGGTTGGAGTCGATCGGGATCGCCTCGCCCTTTTTCGCCTGGTACGCCGCGATGGCATCCAGGTCCTCCACGCTCAGATGCAGTTCATAGTCCTTTCCATTTTTCACGAGCCGGTTTGCGCCCGCATGCAACAGAGTCCATTCCTCCGGGACTCCGTTCGCGTCCTGTTTTACAGTTCCCATTTCCTGCTCCTATGTTGAGTTTGTCTTGTTCCCCGCGGGGATTACTTTCGGTCCGCCGGGGTGATAGATGATGTTTCCGTGCCCGAGCGAAGCTGGGCACTGCTGCAGTGGAGGACTTGTCCTCCTACCAGCCGAAAAAACGTTCTTCCATGTGCCGTGCATGGGGCGGCAGAGGGTCGACTGCGCACGGCGGTTCGCTGGTGCGCCCCGCCGCGTGGACCGCCAATGCAAGTGCCCAGAACCGGTCGGAATGCCCGTATTCGTCGCGCTCCGCGTCGTATCGCACGTTTCCGGCGGCGGTCACGCTCCGCACGATCTTATGCAGATCGCGCCGCAGCACGTCGTCGGCCAGGATGCGGATGCCGCGCGATTCGAACGCTGCCCGTACCGGCATGGCCAGCGCGGCCTTTACCGGGCCTGTGAAAGTCACGCTTTCCACGCGATATTTCCCATGACGTTCCTGCATTTCCTCCGCCAGCATCATCCCGATTCCGGTCGCGTCGATGCAGAGGCGTTCCAATCGGGCGTCGTCGAGGCGGCGCGCCAGGGCGTCCGCCTGCATGCGGAACGGCATGTCCTCCATGACTTCGTACCCGCTCTGCCACAGGATGTCCCCGATGCGCGTCAACTCGAAATACACGCCGACGTCCTTTTTCCGGCCCACGTCGTATCCGGCATACCGGATGGCCTTCGGATGATCCTGCAACATCTTTTCCAGGTCGTTGGCGTCGTTTTCGCAACCGCCGATCATACCGTAGTCCAGCAGCGCCCCGCCCGCCTCCGCCGCCTCGATCAGATACTGCGTCCGCCAGGCGTCTTCCGTGCGGCATTTCGCGCGCATCCGATTCAGCCATTCTTCGCGGCTCAGCGTGCCGCCGGTCATGTCATTGACCCGTTCCGCGAATCCTTCCTCCACGGCGTCCAGAATGCTGGTCCTGTGAACGCTCCATCCCATTGCGTTCGCGCCGTGTTCCGCCTCGTGAAGCATCCGGCAGAACGGCGATTCGCTGCTCCCGTCCACGTTCAGTGCGGACACCATTTCCAACTGGCCGCCCCATGTGGTGCACGGCAGCGCCATGTCGATTACCTTGCCGCTGTCCTTGTGCAGGTCCGCCTCGTCGATCAGGATGTCCCCGCCCTTTCCGGCGAATGCCTCGGGCGTGCTGGACAGGCTGATGACCCGGCTGCCGTTGCCGTATTCCGCCGTGTAGGCGCGGATGCCGTGCAGCGGGTCGATCACGGTCGCTTTTTCTCCGGCCAGTCCGTGGCAGACCGCGTTTGCCGCCGCCGCCCATTTCGCGATGTAGTCCGTGATGAACTCGCGGGCTGTGAATTCGTCGCGGCTGGTGACCCACTGCACGGTCCCCGGCCGCCGCAGGCATTTGTCGTTCACACGGAAACTGGTGGCATACGTGATGCCGATCCGTCTCGATTTCGCATACAGCTTCATCCGGGCGTCATCCAGGATCCAGCGTCTTTGGTATGGCAGGAAATACTCCGTCAACTTCATCTTTTCTCCTGTCTCGTTTTCCGTCTGCGTGTTCGTTTCCAAATCGTGTCCATGATGATGGACGAGAGTCCGTGCAGGCGGCGCGAAGGTCTTTTCCCGCCTTCATTTCCGTGCGGTCCCACATCTTCCATTTCCCTTTTTCGAGGCTTTTTCCGGATCTACCCTGCCGCTGGAAATCATGCTTCCGGCCCACTTGCGCCGCTGCACGGACTCTTCATCAGAGGGGCATGTTTTGTGTTTTCGGTCTGTTCCGCGTTGTAATTTTCTGCTGTCTCAATTGCTTGCGTCGGACAAACACTTTCCCCTTTTTCCGTTTCCGGGTTCATATCGACGGAAAATGCATCCCCTTTTGAAACCGGGGAAAATCCTTCGAAGGGAGGATTGCGTTTCATCTTGCAAACATGCGTTCTTTTTTTTCGATCTTTGCCTGTGGTCCTGCAGACATTGCGATTTGTCCCGAATCCGCCGTATCCCGTCCTGCAAACACCGTTTCATGTTTGTGGCCATCGCTTTTTTACAGATGTCGAGTTCCTTGATTGAACTCGTCCAGGCAAATCCAAAAAACACTTTTCATCGAAAACCGGGTTGATTTTATTCCTTACGCATGTTATATTAAAAGATTGTTTGTCGGATGATCGCCGTGGGGCTTTCGGTGTGACCCGGTTCCGCGCGGAAGAAGACGGCAGACAGGACATCAAATGTGCTCCGGTAGCTCAGCTGGATAGAGCATCTGCCTTCTAAGCAGAGGGTCGTGGGTTCGAGTCCCGCCCGGAGCACCACTTTTATGCTCGAAAACGGGAGAATCTGCCCCAAATCTGCCCCGTTTTTGGTGTTTTTATATGCTTGCTATCCTTCCAAAACGCCTTTCGGGTTTTTCATGTGCTACGATACAAACGAGAAAGGGTTTTTGTCATGGCCGGCACGCAGATCAACCCGAAGAGAACAGGGAATAGACGATAGGGAAAACAGATGCGACGGACAGAGAACGGGAATTGTTCTTGCCGTCCCACAAGTTCCACCGGCAGCAGGAAAGAATTCACCCTGCAAACACGGAACTGCGATGAAGCCGTGCGGAAGGCTTCCGAGCCGGATTCCATCTGGTTCGCATCGACAAAAGAAGTCGCACTCGCCCGGATGAACGCGATGCGAGTTTTTTTCCTCGCCGGAACAGGATGCCTCGTTTGGTGAGCCGGTCGACAAAAGCGATCGGTCGAGCAAAGATTCGAAGGCGTGGCTTCGGAAAAGATCGGGGATCAGTCCGGGATCTGGAGGTCCGAGATCCTGCATTCCGGGCTGTATGGCATTTCTTCGTGGACGGAAGCCCCCTCGGCGATCTTGTCCACGGCCAGATGAAGATAACGGATGATCCCGTCGGCCAGCAGTTCGCCGTCCATGGTCAGGATCCGCGCCTCCACGGCAAACAGCCTGGATCGGTCCTCGATCAGTTTTCCCGTGGCCAGAAGCTCCGTTTCGTATGGCACGGGCTTCCGGTAACGGGTTTCGAGGGAAATGGTGACGCCGAATTCCGTGTCGTCGTTTTTTGCCGCCCACAGTCCCCGGAGGCCCATTTCGTCCAGCATGGCGGTGATCATGCCGCCGTGGACCCGTCCGGGATAGCTCTGATGCCACGCCCGGTAGCGGAACGGCGAAGCGACGCTCCCGTCGGTCATGTTGTAGAATGGCGCCCGGACGCCGAACTGGTTATCCAGTCCGCAGATCACGCACATCCGGCTGTTTCGCTGTTGCCCGATCACTTTCATGTTTTATCTCCGAATTCCGTTGTTGTTTCCCAAGAACACGCCCGCAGTTCAAATCGGGATCCTGCACAAGGCGGGAGAAACGACCATAAATAATATACTTTCTTCCGGCTCGTTTTCAAGCATGCCGCCCCGTGCCGCTTCCGGTGTTTTCGGAATCCGGGCGGAAAACTTGACAAAAACTGTTTGCCGTGTTATAGTAACAGGGTTTCCCGTTAAGAAGATACTGAAATCGAGTTCAAGGGAGTACTGCGTCATGCCTGCAAGAAAACCGTACCAGAAGAAATTGAAGCTTCCCAAACCGTGGAAGATTTCCAGAGTGGAACACAAGGAAAACGATTCACGGGTCGACATCTGGCTGAAACACGACCCGCACACTTTCCTGTGTTCCGAGTGCCATGAGCCCGCGACGACGTATGCGCACATGGAGGAGCGGGTATTCCTGCACCCCGACACCAGCGAACACAAAATGTATCTCCATGTCCGGCGGCCTCTCGTGAGCTGCCATGAACACGGGATCATTCCCGGCAGGTTCTTCGCCGAGGAGTTCGAGGAAAACGATTGAAGCGGACAACAGGTTTCCCGCCTGCGTCTCCGAGAGGTTTCCCTGCCGAGTGCAACTCCATCGGGCTATATCTCCCGTTCGGGTCTGACCCCGGTCATGCCCGGCGGGATTTTTTTTCCTCTTTTGCATGGGCCAGATGGATCCCGATATGGCCGATACCGAGGATGACGGTCGCAATGAGCATCGGGATGTTTTTCCCGTAAATGCCCAGCAGGAAGAATCCCGTCACCGGCAGCGTCGCCCCCGCAACAGGGATCCCGGCAAAGTCGCGATAGAAATCGCGCATCGTCCTCTCGCTTCTGAAGTAGCGGACCCAGAACGCCTCATAAAGCAGCATCGGGACGAACGACAGCACGAGCCACAGGCACCAGGCACTCCACGGGCGCAGATTGAAATCGGAGAAAACGAGCGCGATGGCGCTGACCAGCACCTCGCCGATCCGTTCGAGTGCCAGAAGCGCCCGGTTTTCCCTCCCGGCATACCGCCCGTAGTTTTTGGGCTTGTTTCCCGCCCAGATGAGATTCGGGATCGTCAGCATGACAAGATAGATGAGACCGACGTAAGAAAAGCCGAAATTCATATTCACCTCAGATCGACTGCCTGAAACCTATTCCGGTGGTATAATATATCCTCCGTTATGCCGAATGCAAGGGAAGACGCGGCGGAGAAGACCGGTCCGGGTCCACGGACTCGACCGGGCGCATGGATTCCTGAAAAGATTCTTTTTTTCTGACCGGATGTCAAATCTGACCGGGTGTCAAATCCGATCGTGAGCCAGGTGGAAATGAGCTTGCGGGAAGCGCCCGCCGAACGCAGGATGAAAGACGGTGTTTCTCCCGGTTTCGAACGCGTTTGGATTTGACCGGATCATGCCGATTTCGGTCTTTTTTTGTGAAATATGACAGAAAAGTGTATATTTTTTTCATTTTTTTTCGTTTTTCGGCTTTCTTTTTTTAAAATCGGGGTTATGTTTACGGTTAGGGTTTTTGCCATCCGGCAGGAACGTTCACATATCACTATTTGGAATTTGCTGTGAAAACGAGGCGGCGCTTTCAAAAAAGCGCTGTCCGAAACAACCGCCGCTTTGCGGATTGAACGGGTAATATGATTCGGAGTTTGGACAAAGCATGGCTTACGGCAGGCCGGAGCGCATCATCGGCGATCCGCCGCCGCTGTTGCCGCATTTGATACCGGGAAACCGGGCGTTCCGGCGTCCGGACCGGGTTCCTTTTCCTCATGTTCCCGCCTCGTCCCGGGCGCGGATGCATTTCGTTTTCGCCGCTTCGCAGAAACATCGTGGTTCATGATCGACGAACAGACACTCGATCGTGCGGCGGCCGCGGAAGACGTGTCCCCGCATGAATTGAAACGGGCCATCCGGCGCGAGAAGATCGCGCTGCGCCGCGCCATGCCCCCGGAGATTCGCTCCCGGGCGGACGAGGCGATCAACCGGAGGCTCCTGGAAATCGTCCGGACGGAAAAGCCGTCCGGTCTCGTCGCGTACGTCAGCGACGGCACGGAACCCGATCTCGCCCCGGTCATGCAGTATGCGCTTCAGGCGGGCATTACGCTCTGCCTGCCGCGTTTCGGGCAGTCCGGCTCCTATTCCATCGTGACGGTGCGTTCCCTGGACTTTCCGGTGTCCCACTGGGGGATCCCGGAGCCGTCCGCCGATGCCCCGGCAGCTCCTTCCGGGCTGCTTGCGGAAGCCCTGTGGCTGGTGCCCGGCGTAGCGTTCGATCCCGCCTGCCGACGTCTCGGACGCGGCAAAGGCGTTTACGATCGTCTGCTGGCGCGGTGCGCCGGAAAAACCATCGGTATCTTTTATGAACTCCAGAGATGCGCGGAACTGCCCTGCGAGCCAACGGACCAGCCCGTCGGCCGCGTGGTGACGGAATCCGGCGTCTTTGGCTGTACAAACAATGTCAGGAGTTGACTCACATGTTTTCCAATGTCATCATTGCCACCGTGCCGTTACCGGCCTGGATCGGGCTCAGCGCCCTCGCCGGCGCCCTCCTCGTGGCCGTCATCGTCGTCATCCTTTCCAAGCACGGCAAGACCAAGGCCTCCCGCGAAGCCGCCAAACTCAAGGACGACGCCGAACGCGAAGCCTCCCAGATCCTCCGCGAAGCGCGCGTCACCGCCAAGAGCGACGCCCTGAAGATCAAGGACGACGCCCTGAAGATCAAGGACGAAGTCGAAAACGAGATCAAGGAGCGCCGCCGCGAAATCGCGCAGCAGGAGAAACGCCTCGCGCAGAAAGAGGAAAACCTCGACCGCAAGAACGATTCCCTCGACGCGAAGATCAAGAACAACGAGCGCAAGGAAGCCGAACTCGTGCAACAGCGCGAACGCCTCGTCCAGAAAGAGGAAGAGCTCAAAAACACGATCGACCGCCAGATCAACGAACTGGAACGCATCGCCGAACTGGACCGCGAAACAGCCCGCGGCATGATCCTCGAAAAGCTCAAAGGCGAAGTCGAAAACGAATCCGGCCTCCTCATCCGCAACATCGTCGAGGACGCCCGCCAGCGCGCCGAACGCGAATCCCAGAAGCTCCTCGCCTACGCCATCCAGCGCTACGCCGGCGACTGCACCTACGAGCGCACCACCGCCACCATCCCGCTCCCCAACGACGAGATGAAGGGCCGCATCATCGGCCGCGAAGGCCGCAACATCCGCGCCCTCGAGGCCGCGACCGGCGTCAACATCCTCATCGACGACACCCCGGAAGCCGTCGTCATCAGCTGTTTCGACCCCGTCCGCAAGGAGGTCGCGCGCCGCATGATGGAGAAACTTATCGGCGACGGGCGCATTCACCCGACCCGCATCGAGGAACTCGTGAAGAAGATGCGCAAGGAGGTCGACGAGGAAATCTTCAGCGCAGGCGAACAGGCCGTGCTCGACTGCGGGCTCCAGGGCGTCCCGAAGCCGCTCATCACTCTCATCGGCACGCTCCAGTTCCGCTACAGCTTCTCCCAGAACGTGCTGAAGCACTCCATCGAGACCTCGGCGTTCATGGGCGCCATCGCCGCCGAACTCGGCCTGGACGAGCAGCGTGCGCGCCGCATCGGCCTCTTCCACGACATCGGCAAGGCCGTCGACCATGAGATCGAAGGCACGCACGCCCAGATCGGCGCCGATCTGCTCCGCAAATACGGCGAGAACAAGGACGTCATCAACGCCGTCGCCGCGCACCATGGCGAGGTCGAGGCCACCAGCATCTACGCCATCCTCGCGAACGCCTGCGACGCCCTCAGCGCGTCCCGTCCCGGCGCACGCAGCGAGACCACCGAGCTCTACCTCAAGCGCCTCGAACAGCTCGAATCCATCGCGAAGGACTTCCCCGGCGTGGATACCTGCTACGCGCTTCAGGCAGGCCGCGAGGTCCGCGTGGTCGTCGAGCCCGAGAAGATCAATGAGGCCCAGGCTCAGGTCATTGCCCGTGATATCTGCAACCGCATCGAGAAGGAAATGACCTACCCCGGCCAGATCAAGGTCACCATCATCCGCGAGACGCGTTCTGTGGAATACGCCAAGTAACCCACCATGGATACTTTCAACCAGGCACGGACAGCATTCGACCGTCACGTCGCGGGGTTCCGCGACGCCGATGGTTCGCTGCCGTTCGCGCTTGAGGCCAAGTTCAATCATACCGGCGAGGTCTGCGAGATCACCGAGCGGATCATTGCCGGAGAAGCCCGGTTTTCCCCTCGCGACACGCTCATCTTCCGCCTTTGTGCGCTGTTCCACGATATTTCCCGGTTCGAGCAGTATGACAAGTTCAGGACGTTCCTCGACCGCGCTTCGTTCGACCACGGCGACCGCAGCGCCGCCCTGATCGACGAGCTCGGGCTCGTGCCGGAACTCCCCGCTGAAGACCGCGCCTGCATCATCGATGCCGTGCGCGTCCACAACAAGTTCGCCATCCCCGCGGATCTCCCGCCCGCGCACCTCGCCGCGGCAAAGATGGTCCGCGACGCCGACAAGCTCGCCATTCTGCGCCTCATCATCCGGTTCTTCAATGGCGACTGCTCCGACCCGACGATCCGGCTCGACCTGCCCGATACGCCCGACTGGACGCCCGCCATCCTCGAAACCGCCCTGAGCGGAAAATGCGTGCGCTACACCGACATGAAGTGCATCAACGATTTCAAGCTCGGGCTGTTCGCATGGTCCTGTGACCTCAATTACCCCGCGTCCGCCGCGCTCGCGCTGGACGAGGATCTTTTCGGACGCGTCCGCGTCCTGCTTCCCGCGTCGGACGGGATCGACGCCCTGCTCGTTTCCGCCCGCACCCGCCTCGCGAAACTCCGGGACAAGGAGGCCTGACCCCATGCCGCTTCTGACAGCCTCCCACCTCAAAAAATTCTACCCCGTCGCGCGCGGCTTCTTCGGCAAGCCCGACTATGTGCGCGCCGTGGATGACGTCTCCTTCACGCTGGAACCCGGCGAAACGCTCGGTCTGGTCGGCGAATCCGGCTGCGGCAAGTCCACGCTCGCACGGCTCCTGCTCCGTCTGGAGGATCCCACGGAAGGCTCCATCCTGCTCGACGGCGTGGAGATGACCGGTGTCCGCGGGGAGGAGCTCCGCAGGATGCGCGGGAAGTTCCAGATGATTTTCCAGGACCCGTACGGCTCGCTGAATCCGCGCATGAGCATCTTCTCCATCCTTGAGGAGGCGCTGAAACTTCACACGAAGCTCGACGCCGCCGGACGCGACAAACGCATCCGCGAACTGCTGAAGCTCGTCGGACTCAATCCCGACTACGCCATGCGCCATCCGCACCAGTTCAGCGGCGGCCAGCGCCAGCGCATCGGCATCGCCCGCGCACTGGCTGTGGATCCGGCGTTCATCATCGCCGACGAACCCGTCTCCGCGCTCGACGTCAGCGTCCAGGCACAGATCGTGAACCTGCTCCAGGACATCCAGAAACAGACCGGTGTGGCGTTCCTCTTCATCGCGCACGACCTCGCCGTCGTGGAGCACATCTGCCACCGCATCATGGTCATGTATCTCGGGCGCATCATGGAGATCGGGCCGTCTTCGGAACTCTGTTCCAAACCGCTCCATCCGTATTCCCTTGCGCTCCTCTCCAGCGTCCCGCAGATCGATCAGTCGCGCCGCATGGAACGCATCATCCTGAAAGGCGATGTCCCGTCCCCGCTGAATCCTCCGTCCGGGTGCCGTTTCCACACGCGCTGCCCCTTCGCGCAGCCGCGCTGCGCCACCGAGATCCCGCCGCTTCAGGAGGCCTCTCCGGGCAGATTCTGCGCCTGTCATACCCCAGGCGTCTTCCAAAAGTGATCCGAAGGATGACGATTTCTAATAATCTGATATTCAGATATATGACGGAATGACGGATGGTTTTGACGGATTGCCCGTTATCCCGTTTCCTCGCAATAAATCGGTATGACAAAAATATATTCAGGTGCATCCTTTGTGTGATTCGCGACAGCACGTCACAATAAAATCATATTGTCATCAAGCCGCAAATCTGAGTTTTCGGAAAAGAAGACGAACAGGTTTTCCCCGAAAACAGGAGACGATATCGTGGAAACACAAACCGACATTGAACCGCAAGTGAACCGGAAGGCCCTTCGCATCGCGTTTTTCTGCATCCCGGCATTCGGACACACCAATCCGATGCTCCCGGTCGCCGCCGAACTGGTCCGGCGCGGTCATTCCGTCCGGTTCTATTCGTTCGGGGGTACCGGCGGCCTGCCTGATTTCAGGGACAGGATCGGAAAGACGGGTGCCGAATTCCTTTCCTGCGACGCCTACATGCCGGCTGTTTCGACGGAGGAGGTCGCCGGGTTGAAACGCGTCTCGATCACGGAGATGACCGTGCAGTCGATCCGCATCACGCTCGCCATGGACGCGTTTCTGGATGCGGAGTTCAAGACGTTCCGGCCGGATGTCGTGTACACGGATTCCGCCTGTTTCTGGGGCAAGCTGAACGCCTGGAAACACCACGTGCCGATGGTCGTTTCCACCAGCACATTCGCGTTCAATCAGTTGTCCTCGCAGTACATGAAGCACCCCCCGGCGGAGATCGCGGACATGGTCTTCGGGTTGTCGCGCATCGGCAGGGCGCTGAAGTCGATGGAGCCCTACGGATACAAGGTGAAGAACCCGCTGACGCTGGTCCAGAGCGACAACAAGACGGACAGCGTCGTCTACACTTCGCGGCGTTTCCCGCCGTACGAGGGGAGTTTTTCCGACCATTACGCGTTCGTCGGGCCGTCCGTGTTCTCGGATGCCGTGCCGGACAAGAAGAAAGCCCGCCCGCTCGTGTACATCTCCATGGGCACGGTCATCAACGACCGCCCGGATTTCTACCACAAATGCTTCGAGGCGTTGAAGGACGTGGATGTCGACGTCCTGATCTCGTGCGGCATGGCTCTTGACCGCGAAAAACTGGGCGTCCCGCCGAAGAATGTTCGGGTGGAGCCCTACGTGGACCAGCTCGAGGTCCTGTCCCGGACGGACGTCTTCATCACGCACTGCGGCATGAACAGCGTGTCGGAAAGCCTGTACATGGCCGCGCCGATGGTGCTCTATCCGCAGACTGGCGAACAGTATGCCGTGGCGAGGCGCGCCGCCGAACTCGGCGCGGGCATCCTGCTGAAGGACGATTCCGTCGCCGGGATTCGTTCTGCCGTGCAGAAGATCCTGGACGACGCATCGTACCGGGACGCTGCGGCGGAATGCGGCCGGGATTTCCGAGCGTGTTCCGGTCCGTCCGGCGCGGCGGACTTCATCGAATCCGCCCCGCACCAGTCGGACGGCATCGACGTCCTGAAGGAGCTGAACAAGACGAACGTCCGGTTCCTGATCGTTTACTGGAGCATCGTCTCCGTCCTGATCTTTCTTGCCGGGTTTTATATCGACCGGAAATACCTCTGGATCATCGGTCTCGCCGCCGGGATCATTTCCAACCCCATCGGCAAATACGTGCAGAAACGCCGCTATGCCGCGCTGGTCCGGAAACAACGGCAAAGCGCATGAACCCCGGAAACCCGTTTCCGTCGATCGTTGTTTCGAACAACAGAAAACCCGGAACTGCATTCGAGTGCCATTCCGGGTGAAATATCGAAATCAGGGTTTACTTTTCCGAAGAAGTTCATATCTCCCGGCCGCTCCGAGATGCCCTTGGTCTTTGGACTTCTGATACCACCTTCTGGCTTCCGACACGTTTTTGGGGACGCCTTTGCCCTCTTCATAGTAGCGGCCAACAAGGTACTGCGCATCCCGGTCTCCCTGTTCCGCAGCCATTCGATACCACTTGACGGCTTCCGCCATGTTATTCTTCTGGCTCCATTCACCTCCATCTTGCTGTGCATAATATCCATGTGCATAGAAACTGCCAAGATGGTACTGTGCCTCCATATGTCCATTTTCCGCGGCCTTCCGATACCATTTGACCGCTTTCGCCATGTCTTTTTCGAGATCCTTGCCGTTTTCATAGCAGACGCCAAGATGGTATTGTGCCTCGATGTGTCCGTTTTCCGCGGCTTTCCGATACCATTTGACTGCTTCCGCCATGTTTCTGGGGACGCCGTTGCCATATTCATAGCAGCGGCCAACAAGGTACTGTGCCTTCGGGTTCCCGTTTGCCGCGGCTTTCCGATACCACTTGACCGCTTCCTTCTTGTCTATTCCGACACCGTTGCCATTTTCATAAAACGTGCCGATCTCGATCAATTCTGCATCGCTTAATCCCTTTTCCTCGGCTTTCGAATACCACCTGGCGGCTTCCGCCATGTCCTGTTTGACGCCTTTCCCGGTTCCATAAAACGTACCGAGCTTATAAAAAAGCATTGCATCTCCGTATCCCTTCTCCACGGCTTTCCGATACCACTTGACGGCTTCCGCCAAATTATATTCCTTTTCGTAATTCTGGCCGCGGATATATTCCGGAGGGACTTCTTTCCACCTGTTTTCCGAGTTTTCGTTTCGTTGTGCCTTCAACGATTCGACTTTGCTCTTTGCTTTTGAATTCCCCTGTTCCGCCGCTTTCGCATACCACTTGAGCGCGATTTCGGGATCTTTGGGGACACCGCCTTTGCCCTCTTCGTAATACTCGCCGAGTTTCATCTGCGCTTCCAGGATCCCCTGTTCCGCCGCTTTCGCATACCAGTGGACAGCTTCCCTGATGTCCTTTCCGACGCTTTTGCCCTCCTCATAAAAGGTTCCGAGCGCGTACTGCGCTTTGGCATCGTTTCCCCGTTCCGCCGCACGGCGGTACCAGATCGCGGCCTTGTCTTCACTCCGGACCTCTTTGCAGTTCTCATAGCAGTACCCGAGCCTGTACTGCGCTTCCACATTTTTCAAATCCGCCGCTTTCCGGTACCATACGACGGCTTCCTTCACATCCCTTCCGATGCCGTTTCCGTTTTCATAGCAGGCGCCGAGGGCGAGCTGAGCTTCGACGATTTCCTTTTCGGCGGCTTTCCGATACCACTTTGCCGCTTCCTTCAAGTCTTTTCCGACGCCTTCGCCCTTTTCGTAGCAGACGCCGAGCTTGTACTGCGCGTCCAGATCGTCCTGATCGGCGGCTTTCCGATACCATTGGGCGGCTTCCGCCATGTTGTTTTCTTTTTCGCAATACAGCCCGAAATAATACTGTGCCTCGGGTTCTCCCCGGTCCGCGGCTTCCCGGACCGAAGCGATGTTTTCACGGTCGAAGCCTTTTTCCGCGCCGGACTTTTCATCCGCGGCGGATGCCATGACGGAAAAAGCGATGAAAAAAGCGATGAACGTGCGGGAAAGGAGTCTCAAAACATACCTCCGGCTATGGCGTTTTCGGGCTCTCGGAAATCTCTCTTGCCGTAATATATCCGTCTTTCCGCGGATTGCAAGGCGAAATAAGAAAAAAAGAGGTCGAACCTCCCTTCTCTCCGTTCGCCGCATAGACAAAAACAGAAAACCCGGGATGGATTTGAGGTCCATTCCGGGTGTTTTTTGTATGCGCGGCATGCTCATTGGCTAATCGGTGCAAGACCGATACGGGCTTGTCAGTAGGAACTGTTAGCGAAAGGCAAGGGTGTCCATCGCGAGGTGGAATCTGAAAGAAGCCCGTAGCAAAATCCCGGTCTGACGAACAGAAACCGCATAGAAGGCAAAATCAAGGCGGACGAGTTTGCAAAGCA
>JAFXYP010000003.1 GCA_017541665.1 Lentisphaeria bacterium
CATCGCAAGCTCATCGCAAGCTCATCGCAAGCTCATCGCAAGCTCATCGCAAGCTCATCGCAAGCTCATCGCAAGCTCATCGCAAGCTCATCGCAAGCTCATCGCAAGCTCAGGGAAACGGAACAAAGAGACCGGCGAAACGGAAAAAACAAGCAGGGAAGGCGAACTCAGACCGAGCTCAAAGGACTCGGATCACCACGCCTCGGTCGTGTACTCGACGATATCGCCGCCGAGGTCATAACACGCCTGACGCAGACCGTAATACTTGCCGACCTGAGGATCGACGTTGTACTGGTAGTTGGCGCTGCCGGAAACGGTACGTTTTTTGATCAGAGGCTCACTGCGGCCGGGAACCACGACCTCCATCTCTGCACTCAGATCGACATGGAATTCAGCCGGACGGTAATCGTCGTCGACATAGCTGGGCTTGTAGCGGCGCATCGAAGTCGAAACGTTGACGAGACGGACATAAAGGATGCAGTCGGCCTCCTCCTTGGAAACGAGCTTAAGGGAATTGTCGCTCTGGAACCGTGCGGCGATCTGCGTGCGCGCAAGCTCGGTGAGGAGAGGCTCGCGCGTATCGTTCCGGATTGTGCTGATGGCGATCGTCTTGATCTGGGGATGCATCATGGAGCCCATATGGTAATAGCCGCAGGAGGAAAACAGGAGCATGCAACAAAAAGCGAGGGCGCAGAGAGCCGGGAACATCCGGGGGAACAGGGAGAAATCAATATGCTTCATCGGAACCGGCCCTTTCCTCATAAGATTCGCGTGAATCCGTCCTGATGTCCTTTTTGAGGTCGCGGATCGGAAGCAGCCACTTGCCGTCGCTGTTCTCCGGGGCGACCAGAAGATCGTCGTCTTCGAGCGGGATGGGGTTGCGGGCGAACTCGTAACGCGTCGGATCCTTGCGCGGCATTGTGGCGGGGGGAGCCTCGTAGGTCTCATCGATCTCCGCCAGGAGCTTCTCGGACGGAATGGCATGTTCGGTTTCCGCATACCGCTGGACGACCTGCGAAAGATAATACTCGGCGAGATCGTCGCGTCCGGTACGGTGGTGGTACTTCGCGAGGTCATGGAGACGTTTCGCCTGAATCTTGTCGATTTCGAGGCGCTGCTCCTTCACCCATTGGATTTCGGGCGCTTCCGGGTAGGTCTCGATAAAGTGGTCAAGCTTTTCGATGGCAAGACCGGCCCAATGGCCGTCGCCGTCGCCGTGTTCGGCGAGCTGGCAGTAGACGTCCGCAAGGCCGAGCTCAGCGTAATAGGCGGAATCGGTGCCGGGATGAAGTGCAAGCACTTCCTGAAATTTCTCGATGGCCTTTTCGGGTTTCTGCTTCTCGAGGTACATGGAGCCGAGGCGGAGACGGACCGCGCCGGCAGGTTCGGCACACGGAGCGTGCTCAAGGGCCGCCTCGGAGCACTCCAGGAAACGGTCGGAATCCTTGATGAAAGGAAGCCACTCGAACATGGCGTCGCGGTGCCCCTTGTAGAAGGCATCGGCGATCTCGTATTCGCGGTTCACGGCCGCGGTGAAATCAATACGGGGCATATGCTCGTTGATGAGGCGTTCGATGCAGTCAAATTCCCGCCCGAAGAGTTCGGCCTGGCGGTATGCGCGGGCGGCATTGGCAAGTGCGTTCGTCTTCACCGTCTTGTCCGAAGTAAGGAGTTCGGCGTCGAGGTAGCGTTTGGCGGCCTTGCGGAAATCGCCTTCGCGTTCGAGGTCAAGTCCCTTCTGGAAGACCTTCAGCGCGGCGGCATCGTTTTTTGCGCGCAGGGATGCCTTCTCCTCCTGCTTTTTCGCTTCGAGTTCAACTTCAAGCGCCTCGTCGGCGGTCAGTTCCTCCACCACGGACGGCAAAGCCTCCTTGCTCCCCGTTTCCACCTCAGACACGACGGCGGATTCCGATGCCTCTTCCGAAGAGGGTTCAACCGCAGACGCAGGTTCCAGCTCCGGCACGGCCTCCTGGGCATAGACGGAGAATGCGCCGAATGACAAAAGCGCCACCAGGCACATCAGCGAACCGGACCGGACAAGGCTGATCGACATAAAAAAAATACTCCGAGAGTCAAAAAAAGTTCAACAGGGAAATACATCCTAATCTAAATAATCTATCACAAAAGAGCCAAAATGCCAGAGGAAAAACGAAAAAAAACAAAAAAAAAGAACGCTCCCCCGGGAAGACAAAGCCTCCACTGCGACAGAACCGGGCTTCGCTCCGCCGGAGAACGCGGACGGGAACACTTGAATGATTCCCGGAAAGACGGGAACAGAAGCTCAGTTCAGGGGGGAGACAGACGCTCCCCCCGATCAAAAATGCGGGCATCAGAGCGGCTTCACCGTGAAAACTTCGGCATTCAGCGCGGTCGTAACGACGGGGTCGCCCTTCGCCAGCGCGACGTCCGAATACGCCGTGATTTCGCGGGTGGAATCGCCGAGGTCAAGCACGACCTTGCCGCGCCCGCCGGCGGGGATGGCGAGGTACACGGTGCCATTTTTGCCGACGAGAGAGGCATTCGCACGGGTCCCGTTCTGCTGGAGCTTCAGGATAAACCTGATGAGGAAGGCGGTGATGACCATGGTCACAAGGCCGCAGCCGAACGCGGCGCCGAGGCCTTTCCATCGGTACTCGCCAAATACAACGCCGCCCCAGCCGAACATGGCAATGAAAGCCAGAATGGAACGGAAGGAGATGAGCTTGAAGGCAAAGATACCGGAATCGGGATGAACGATGTCGATCTCGCCGTCCATGTCCACGTCGATGTCCCCACTGGATTCAGCTCCGCCCAAGCCGAAGAGCGCAGCAATGGCGGTAATGGCGAAGATCACGGTTCCGCCGATGGCGAACCCCCAGTAGACGGACATGATGCGGCCGTTATTCACAAACTCACTGATGGTGCTCAAAACGATCATGGATACCTCCTTGTCTCCCCCGGAGGGGATGGCATGTTTCCGTTAACAAATACAAAATCACTTACGTCCGAGCTCGGCGGAACGTTCCGCCGCCGCGATCACGCAGTTCTCCACGATACCGCGGAACCCGGCGGTGTCGAGCACATGGATGCCACGCGCGGTGGTGCCGTTCGGCGTGATCACCGCGTTTCGAAGCGCGGAGATCGCCTGCGGATCGCGTTTGCACATTTCAGCCGTGCCGAGGACAGTCTGGATGGCGGACTCGACAGCCAGGTCGCGCGGGAGGCCGCAGTAAACGCCGCCTTCGGCAAGGCCGAGGATGAACTCCATCACGAAAGCCGGACCGCTTCCGCTCAGGCCGGTGACGGCGTCGAGCAGGGTTTCCGGCACCTCGCGAACGAGCCCGAAACTGGACAGGATCTCCCCGGCGCGGGCACGGTCGGACCCGGTGGCCTTCGACGAGACGGCGAAACAGGTCATGCCCTGCTGAACAAGCGCGGGAGTATTCGGCATGACGCGGACGATGCGGTTCGTGGCCGCGAGCGAGGCCAGGGATTCGAGCTTAAGCCCGGCAACGATCGAGATCAGGAGCTTGCCGCGGAGCGCGGCGCCGGCATCCTTGAGCGCGACCGGGGCGACCTGCGGCTTCACGGCCAGCAGGACAGTCGAGGCGTCCTTCAGCGCGTCGGCGAGCGTCGGCGCGGTCTTGCAGCCCGTGGCGGCAGTGAATTTCTTCGCAGCGGCGTCGCTGACGTCGTATGCGAGAATGGACGAGGCGGGAACCCCCTTGGAAACGAGGGAAACGGTGATTGCGGTCGCCATTTTGCCGGCGCCGATCACGGCGATGCGGTCTGTTTTTCTGCTGTCCGTTTTCTTCATGACATGCACTCCACAAATCATTTGGTTAAAGAACGAGTATCTCGGAAACGGCGTCCCGGATGAAGACAATGCGCTTGCCGACCAGGAAATCCGTCCAGTAGCACCACGTGTCCAGCGCACGCGAAGGCGTACGGTAGGCGCACGGCGGGCCGAACGCGAGCTCGACTTCCTGGCGGGTCATGCCCTTCTCCACGATGCCGGCCTTAAGCTTTTCGATCGTGAGGGGCCGGATGCCGACCGTGAGGTCGGATTCGTTTTCCGTGGAGAAAAGCTCGCGCAGGTAATCCTCCGCGGACATCATGCGGTAGTCGGTGGTGAACTTGATCCGGAATTCCCGACCGTCCCTGACCGTGGTGAAGCAGATCTCGCGGTCGGATGCGGACGTGATGTTGACCTCCGTGCCGAATGGAAGGATATCGCCCTTCAGCATGTTCAGCGTGTCGACCTTCTTCGGGTTGGTGTACCAGATATTGTACCGGGTGTAGATCGGGGCCTGTTCCGGCGACTGGAGCACTTCGGAAACGATCAGTTCGTGCGCACAGCCGCAGAAAAGGAAAACGGCGGCGAGGAAAGCGAAAGAAAGGCAGTAACGGAGTCTCATGATGTCATTTCCTTGCGTTGGAAGAGGTTTCGGCGTGCCCGGAATCCTTCACGGACTCCAGGATCGAGGCGCTGCGGAGGATCTCCACGGCACGTTCCAGCTGGATATCGCGGACACCGTCCGCCAGGCCCGGGTCGATCACACCGGGATAGTCGTTCAGCTGGTTGTAGAAAGCCTGCGCCCTCTGGGGCGGGATTTCGACCGTGATGTCCGGCTGGAGGCCCTTGCCGTGGATGGGCGTATGCGACGGGGTAAAATAATGCGCCACGGTGATGCGGAGCGCACCGAGGTCGCCGATCGGCATGATGTTCTGGGCAGACCCCTTGCCGAAGGTCTTTTCGCCAAGGACGACCACGCGCTTCATATCGCGCAGGGCGGAAGCGGAAAGCTCGGCCGCGCTGGCGGAATTGCCGTTCACGAGCAGGATCAGGGGCAGATTGTAGTATTTCGTGCAGTTCACCGTCTTGTAGGTCTGGTTTTTGGACGGGTCGCGCCATTCGAGCGTCACAAGCGTCTGGTCCTCCTTCACGAACCGGCTGCACACCTCGACTGCACTGTCCACGATCCCGCCGGGGTTGTTCCGCAAGTCGATGACCAGCGAGGTCATGCCCTCCGCCGAGAGCTTGGAAAGCGCGGTGTCGAGGCGGCCCGGGGTATCCCGGGCGAACTGGAGGATGCGAAGATAGCCGATGCCGCCGCTGTCCGGCAGGATATGCGCGCCGACCACGCTCGGCACTTCGACCGTGCCGCGGACCACGTGCATGGAGAGTTCGTCCTTCACGCCGGCGCGCCGGACGGCGATCTCGACCGTGGTGCCGATGTCGCCGCGGAGCATGCCGATGCAGTCGGAGAGCTTGAGCTTGTTCAAATCCTTTCCGTCGATCTTCACGATGATGTCACCGGCCTTGATCCCGGCCTTGTCGGCGGGGCCGTCCTCCGTGACGCCCACGATCTCAAGCAGATTGTTCCGGGTGGACAGCGTGACGCCGATGCCGCCGAATTGTGCGGAAAAATCCTTTTGCGCCTCCTCATAGGATTGCGGCGTCTCGAAATTGCTGAAACGGTCGAGGTCCTGCATCACGCCGCGGAGCGCCGAACGGAACATGTCGCGGTAGTTCGTCTTGCTCCCGTCCACGTAATGCGTCCGAAGAAGCGAAAGCCCGTACAGGAACGTAATCATCTCCCTGCACGCGTCGTCGTCCAGCCGGATCTCGGGAAGCGGCTGCTGGGGATTCCGGGCGGGCATGGGAACCGAGTCGTCCGCAAGCGCGAAAAGACCGGCCGTCAGGGCTAACAGAAGCAGAATTGTCTGGATGCGTTTCATTAAGGAATGCCTCGTTTCTCAAATAAAATCCTATCCCAATAATCTAACGCCTTATCCCCGGACTTTCAAATCTTTTTCGGAAAAAATGATGTCTTTTTCATACGCGCGCCCTGAGTCGGACGGAAAAGACGGAGACCGGGACGGAAAAACAGAGGGAAATCGGATACGGTCGCCATGTGGAGGAGGAAGGAGAAAAGGATCCGGCGGGCAAAGGGAAAGCGAACGGAACCGACCGGAACGAATGATCCGGGGGGCGGCCGGTCAACCGGCCCTTTTGAACAGCCTGCGGGGCGGCGGCAGGGACTCGGAGACACCGTCGGCGGGGAAGCGGCGCGTCAGGCGGCGTGCCAGGATCAGTGCGATCGTGCCGGCCAGCACGTCGGACCCCATCTGCGTGACAAGAAGCAGCGTCAGGGATGTGCTTTCATTGCCGGTCAGGCGGAGGAACAGCAGGACCAGCAGCGAGAGCGGCACCAGGAAACCGAGGATGCGCATGGCGTTCAGCAGGGCGGCAGCCATCGGACGGCCGCATCCGGTGAAGAAGAACCCGGAGTACCGGTGCACCTCCAGGAACGCGAATCCCCAGGGGAGGATCCGCAGCGCGAACTCCATGACGGCGCGCATCTCGCCCTTGTCGGGATCCGACAGGAACTTGGCTGCGATGAACGGAGCAAAGACGCAGAACACCACCGACATAGTCATCAGGTAGATGAACGCAAAGCGCATGGCGAAACGGCGGCAGCCGTTGATGCGGCTGTACAGGCGCGCGCCGTAGTTCTGCCCGATCATCGGCATCAGGGACACGCCCAGCGACATCGGGAAGAAAAACGCAATGACCTGGACACGCTGCGCCGCCGTGATCGCGCCGATCACCACGTCTCCGAAATGGGATGTGATCCAGGTCATGATGAACTGCCCGATCGGCAGCATCAGCGAACCGAGGCATGCCGGGATCGCGAACGAAATGATGCGTTTCCACAGGCTCGCCAGCTTCGCGAACCGGATGGCGCGGAACCGGATCAGATGGTGTTTTTTCCAGAGGATCGCCAGCACCGGGGTCGTGCCGATGATCTGGGCCATCACGGTCGCCCAGGCGGCGCCCACGACGCCCAGGCCGAACCCGAGCGGGATTCCGCATACCTCTTTCCGGAACATGAACACCGGATCAAGAAGCGCGTTGGACGCCAGCCCGAGCACCATCGTCGCGCTCGCCATTTTGGAGTCATTGGCGGTCACAAGCAGGTTGTTCCCGCTCATGCCGAGCGCGGAGGACACACAGGCCCAGAACCAGATGTCCATGTAGGACGTGGCCAGGCGCGTCGCCTCGGGCGAAGCGTGCATCACGTTGCGGTACACGGAGCGTGTGATGATCGGCCCTATGATGGCGAACATCAGGGAGACGAGCGTGATCAGGAGCAGGCCCGTGCTCACGAGCTGTTCCGCGCGCCACCTCTTGTTCCCGCCGAGCGACTGCGCCGTCGTGGTCATCACACCCGCGGAAAGCCCATGGAAGAAGCAGCCGCAGATCATGACGAGAGGCGCGGTCAGTCCGATGGCCGCCATCGGCGCATCGCCTTCCAGCTGCCCCACGAAGTACGCATCCACCAGGTTGTAACCGCTGATCGTCAGCGTACCGGGCAGCATCACCAGGGCCGTGCGGAGCATCGTGCCCGCGATCGGGCCTCTGGTGTAGGTATTGTTCTGCCCTTTCCGTCCGCGGAGCAGCCCGACGAACCGTTTGATGCTCGCCGCCAGACCTCTCTTTTTCGAGGGGGAACCGGATGCCTGTTGATTGGATGCCATGAGACAGTAGGATAAGTAAAGACTATTGAAAAAATATGAACATATAATATATAGCTTTTTTTGTGTTTTTCAATGTTTTTTCACAATAATCCGGCGGCGGAGACATGCTTTTCCGCGTTTTTCGATCCTGATCCATCTCACGCTCCGAGCCGGCACCGCATCGCCGATTCCGAAATAGTATCCGTCGGAAACATCTTTTCGAAGCCTGACACCGTTTCCGTGACGTTACGTTTTCGGGAAAGGCCAGGCCGCCTCTCCGGTAGTATTCCGCCCCGCGGATCGCGCACGAATCCGCGGTCGGACCGTTCACGTTAATGTCACGTTATTTTTTGAGTTTTTTCACAAGGATGCTTGATTTTTTTAGGAGATAAGGCTATAGTTTGGTATTTTTACACTACCACACCCCGGTTTTATCGATTTTTTACCAAATATAACACGAAACAGGAGCTCATTCCAACCATGAAAAAGAACAACATCGCGGTCATCCTGATCCTCGCCGTCTCGGCGGTGCTGTTTACACTCGGAGTCATCAAAAAGATTCAGCACATGGCCTCCGGCATGAATCTGCAAAAAAATGCCATTGCGGTCATTCCGAAAGGCACCGATTCGCAGTGGTGGCAAGTCGTCCGCAAAGGCGCCGAAGAAGCCGCAAAAGAAGAAGGCTACGACGTCAACTGGACCGGCCCCAAGAAGGAAACGGAACGGGACAGGCAGATTCAGGTCGTCGCGGATGCCCTCACCCGCGGCGATGCCGCCCTTGTTCTGGGGCCGAATGACGCCACGGCACTGGTCGGCTCGGTCGAGAAGGCAAAAGCATCCGGCATCCCGGTCGTCATCATCGACTCGGCCATCGAGACCGACAACTACGACTCCTTTGCCGCCACGGACAACATCGCGGGCGGGGCGGACGCCGCGCGGCGGCTCGGCAAAGCCCTGAACGGACATGGGAACGTCATCGTCATACGCCATGTTCAGAATTCCGCCTCCACGGACGAACGCGCGAAAGGATTCAGGGAGACTATCGAGAAGGAGTTCCCCGGCATCAAGATCATTGAAGAACAGCACATGATACGAGGCGGAGGGATCGAGGAAGCCAGGCAGACGACGACCGACCTGCTTATTAGAAGCAGTGATGTGAACGGCTTGTTCGCGGTGAACATGCCCACGTCCATCGGCGCATACAAGGCGATCGAAAGCCTGAAACTCTTCGACAAGATCAAATTCGTCGGGTTCGATTCCGACCCCGTCCTGCTTGACGGCATCAAAAATGGAAATGTGGAGGCGCTCATCGTCCAGGACCCGTATCAGATCGGCTACACCGGAGTCAAGACCGCAATCTCTCTCCTGAGAAAACAGCCCGTCGAAAAGATCATTCCGATTCCCAGTATGATCGTCGACAAGAACAATCTTGAGGAACAGAAACAGAAAAACCCGGCCGCATTGGGACTCTGACCATGGATAACAAACCCGCTCAAAACTATTCCCTGGCGATGCATGACATCGTCAAGACGTTCGGGCCGGTGACCGCCCTTTCCGGCGTCAGTTTCTCGGCCCGGCCCGGCACAGTCCACGCCCTCTGCGGCGAAAACGGCGCCGGGAAATCCACCCTTATGAAAGTGCTTTCCGGCATCTACACGCCGGACTCCGGCTCCATCGAGCTTTTCGGAGAACGCGTCGAACTCACCTCCCCGAAGGATTCCCTCGACCACGGCATCTCCATGCTCTACCAGGAGCTCGACCTGGCGGGCGACCTCACCGTCGCGGACAACATCTTCCTCGGACGCGAGATCATGAAGCCCGGAAAGATCCGCATGGACTCGAAAACCATGCGGGAGCGCGCCCTCGCCATCATAAAGGAAAACAACTTCGATCTCGACCCGGACGCCCTCATCAGCACGCTGTCGACCGGCGACTGCCAGCTCGTCGAACTGCTGAAGGCACTGGAGCGCAACGCAAAGATCATCGTGATGGACGAACCGACGTCCTCGCTCTCCGAGAAGGAGGCCGACCAGCTCTTCGCCATCGTGAAGGACCTCCGCAAACGCGGACTCACCATCGTCTACATCTCGCACCGTATGGAGGAGGTCATGGACCTCGCCGACGACATCAGCATCCTGCGCGACGGCTCGGTCGTCTCCTCCGGCCCGATCAAGGACTACACGGTCCAGCGCATCGTGCATGAGATGGTCGGCCGCGATCTCTCCGACTTCTATCCGCCCCGCAGCGTCGGAATCGGCGATGTCTGCTTCGAGGCGAAAGGCCTGGCATCCGACGAAGGAATCTCCGACATCTCGTTCCAGGTCCGCCGTGGCGAAGTCGTCGGCATGGCGGGACTCGTTGGGGCAGGACGCACCGAGACCGCACGCGCGATCTTCGGGCTCCAGCCGCTCACCGCAGGACAGGTTTTCCTGAACGGGAAGGAACTTCATATCAAGACACCCGCAGACGCCATCGACAGCCGCATCGCTTATCTGTCCGAAGACCGCAAACGATGCGGACTCTGCGTGGGGCTGCCCTGCCGTGACAACATCATGCTCCCGAACTACGAAGCCACCGGCATGAAATGGTTCCTGAATTTCAAGAAGGAACAGTCCCTCATGAACGAATACGGCGGCAAGGTCAAGCTCAAATGGGCATCCCCGTACGACGAGGCGTCCTCCCTTTCCGGCGGCAACCAGCAGAAACTCCTTGTAGCGCGCTGGCTCCTGGCAAACCCGGATTTCATCATTTTCGACGAGCCCACGCGCGGCATCGACGTCGGCGCGAAAAAGGAGATCTACCTCCTCATCAACGAACTCGCCGCCGCCGGAAAGGGCATCCTCGTGATCTCGTCCGAGCTCCCGGAGCTCTTCGGCATCTGCGATCGCCTGCTCGTTTTCAACAAAAGAAGACTTGTTGCCGCTCTCGAAACCAGAAAAACCACCCCGGATGAAGTCATGCACTTCGCCGTCTGCTGACATAACTTCAGGAGTTTTGAACTACCATGAACCGATTCACAAAACAACTTCTTCCGTTCTGTTCCCTCATCTTCATCTTTTCCCTCTGCACGTTCCTTGATCCCGACTATTTCCTTTCCTGCATGAATCTCGTTGAAATCCTTCGCCGTTCCGCAATCTACGGGATCATGGCGGCCGGCATGACCTATGTCATCATCATCGGCGGCATCGACCTTTCCGTGGGGTCCATGCTCGCCATGTGCGGCATGATCGGCGCATTTTCCATGCTGTCCTTTTCCGGCGGCAGCCTGAAAGAGATTTCCACAGGCAGCGTCCGCCTGAGTCTCCTCGCCATGCTTGCCGGAACGCTTGTCAGCATCGCCGTCGGCGCCATTTGCGGCTTTGTCAACGGCATGCTCATTACGCGCCTGAAGCTCGCACCTTTTATCGTCACGCTCGGCACCATGAGCATCTTCCGCGGCATCTCCCTCCTTGCAAACAGCGGGCAGAATATCAAGATCATTAATTATACGTGGCTCGACAAAGGCGACGTTCTCGGCGTACCCTCCTCCATTATCCTTGTCGTCATCATCATGGCGGCCGCAGGATTCCTGTTGAAACACACCCGCTTCGGACGCTACACGTACGCCATCGGATCCAACACGCAGACCGCATTCCATGCCGGCATCAACGTTAACAGGACGATCGTCTGGATCTATACTCTCACCGGTGCACTCGTCGGACTCGCAGCCATGATCATTGCCAGCCGCGCCACCCTCGCCGACCCGACCGCCGGCGATGCACTCGAACTCGACATCATTGCCGCCACGATCATCGGCGGATGCGCTCCCTCCGGCGGACGCGGCACCATGCTCGGCACCGTCATCGGAACCCTGCTCATCCAGGTCATCCGCAACGGACTGAACATGCTCCACATTTCCCCGAACGTCCAGCTCATCGTGATCGGCCTCATCATCATCGTGGCGGTGACCGCAGACCAGTTCGCGACCCGCAGGAAAGCCACCTGATCCGATCTCAAAACACACTTTTTCAAGGAGAACGATCCATGATCGTCGTCAACACCGAAACGATCCCCGGCATGCGGATCGTCGAGCTCAAGGGGCTGGTCCAGGGCAACACCGTCCGGGCAAAGCATGTGGGCCGGGACATCGCGGCATCCCTCAAGAACCTGGTCGGCGGTGAACTCAAAGGCTACACAGAGCTTCTGGTCGAGTCCCGACGCGAAGCCGTCGCGCGGATGATCGCCCAGGCGGAGGAGCTACACGCCAACGCCGTCGTCAACGTCCGTTTCGCCACCAGCAGCATTACCGCGGGTGCGGCCGAACTCTACGCCTACGGCACCGCCGTGGTAGCCGTCCCGGAAGGACAGGCGGAGGCCTGACCATGGACAGCGACGACATCCGGGCAGCCTTCTTCATGCTGTTTTTCTACATCGTCATGCCGCTGCTGCTTCTGGGCGGCACATGGCTGACCCAGCACATGATCGTCAGGTCGCGCAGAAAATTCCTGTCGGCGCGCGAGGCATATTACCGCGAACGGATCCAGATGACGAACATGAAACACTTCCCGGACGGAAACGGTTCCTCTCCCGCCCTCGTCTCGGGCGCGGCGGTGATCGCAGGCAATTACTTCGTCTCGTTCGTTTCCCTTTTCCGGCACCTTTTCGGCGGTGAGCTGAAGGGATATACCGGCATGTGCTCCGACGCGCGTCGTCTGGCGTTGGTCCGCATGCTTTACGAGGCGGAACGGATGGGCGCCGATGCGGTCTGCAACATCCGCTTTGAAACTTCCACCATCAATTCCGCCGAGCAGAAACAGAAGGCGGCAGGCGTTGAGCTCATCGTCTACGGGACGGCATTCAGAAGAACCCGCCCATGAAAGACCGGAAAGAATACTTTTCGGTGGAGGACGAAGTCGCACTGCACCCGGACCTGAACAGGGAGCAGACCCGCGCCGAAGACTTGCCCGCCCCCCCGGAGAAGGGAAAGGACTCCGGGTCGGTTTACTACACCTCCACGGCATTCGAGCCGGGCGTGGGGAATGCTGTTCCCCCGGACTACCGGGAGCTGATCCGTCTGGAGCAGGCCCGCTATCCGTCTTTCAGCCTTCCGGTCCTTTCGGCACTGGTCGGCATGGCGGGGGGATTCTTTGCGGTCCCGGCCGTATTTCTGAGCGGGATCGGCCGCTGGTCCTTATTCAACCTCATTCTCATTGTCTTGATTGGACCGTTCGCCGAGGAGACGCTGAAGCAGAGCGGCGCGATCTTCCAGCTGGAGAAGATGCGCGGCTCGATCCGGCACGACTGGCAGTTCTTCCTGTCGGGGGTGCTGGGCGGCGCGGTCTTCAGCGTGCTGGAAAACCTCATCTACCGGCACATCTATCTGAGAGAGCTCACGCCGGAAAAACTTGCGGCGGTCATGGCGTTCCGCTGGACGATCTGCATGATGCTGCACATCCTCACCACCGTCGTCTCCTCCATGGGACTCCGGCGCGTGTGGCGGGAAAGCCTGGCGAAGGAGCGTCCCTGCCGGATCTCCGAGGCGTTCCCGTGGTTCGCCGCGGCGGCCGCCGTCCACGGACTCTACAACCTGACCGTGACGCTGCTCGACCCGTTCGGTCTGAAATGACCGGATCCTTCGCATCTCCGTACCGGGCGGAGCAGGTCCCGCCGTCTCCCTCCTCTCCCTTAATAAATTATGGTTTCTTTGCTGCGGCAAACTTGACAACCCTGCATTCTTATGCTATATTAGTGCAATTCGGAGCCATTTTTTCTTGCACGATTCATAAACAAATGATGGAAATCCCATGAGTCAAAACCCAAACAACAGAAATTCACTTCTGCTGTGCTTCCAGGAAATCATCAAGATGATGCCGCAGGCGGGCGACCTGAACGCCTTCCTGTCCGCGCTTGAGGGTGTCGAAGACCCCCTGGAACTCTGCCTGAAGCTCGCTACCAAACTGCGGCTCGCGCCCGAAAGCCGCGGCGATGTCACCATCGAGGAACTCGCCTCCTTCTTCGGCGCACCGATCTTCCTTCAGCTCAATAACGGAAACTGGGTGCTCTACCTCGGCATCCGCAAGCTGCTCCAGGGCGGCGTCCAGCAGGAACGCTACGCCGTCTTCGATCCGCTGACCAAAGTACAGGGCAAGATGCTCTTCCTTCAGAAGGACCAGCTCCTCAAGTCCTGGTCCGGAAAAGCCGTCTTCATCCGCATGGAAATGCGCGGCTGCTCGGTCGACGGCCGGCAGACCTCCCTCTACTGCCTCGCCTCCATCGTGAAGCATTACGGCGACGACACGGACGTCGGGCGCCTGATGCACGAATACGCGATCTCCGAGGACGAGCCGTCCATCCGCCTCCTCGGCAAGATCGCCGACGACCTGGAGTACAAGACGAAGGAAATCCGCATCAAATGGGCAAAGCTCCCGAAGCTCGGAGCCGCCTATCCCTGCATGGCCATCAAGAAGGACGGGCGTTTCGTCGTTCTCTGCGGCGTGCGCGAAGTCCCCGAAAGCGTCGCCTACCCCGAAGAAAAAGACGACAAGCCGAAGCTTACGACCGAATCCCTGATCAAGCAGTCCGACGAAGTCGTCCCCGGCGCGGACCCCGATCCCGCCGACGTCCAGGAGGAGAAGCCCGTCGAGGAAGGACCGAAGCTCGTCCAGCAGGTCGCCATCTGGGATCCCTACGTGGCCGACGGGCACCGTCCGACCGTTACGTTCATGAACGAGGAGGAATGGGACGAGAAGTACACCGGCCGCGTCGTCCTCGTGAAGAAGCATTACTCCATCGTCGACGAAAACCAGAAGTTCGGACTCCGCTGGTTCATCCCGGAGTTCTTCCGCCAGAGGACGCTTCTGGCGCAGGTCGCCATCGCCATCCTGGCCATCAGCGCCATCGGCCTGGTCGTCCCGCTGTTCTTCCAGATCGTCGTTGACAAGGTGCTCGTGAACGAAGGCAAGATGACCCTGATGACCATCGGCATCGGCGTCACGATCATGCTCTGCATCAACGCCATTCTGGAATACCTCGAAAAGTATTTCCTGCTCTATGCCACGAACCGCATCGACATCCGCCTGGCCGTGAAGACGTTCGCCCGCCTGCTCAGCCTCCCCGTCGATTTCTATGAACGCATCTCGTCCGGCGTGCTCATCAAGCACATGCAGCAGACCGAACGCATCCGTTCGTTCCTGTCCGGCAGCCTGTTCTACACGGCCCTGGAACTCCTCTCCCTCGTGGTCTTCCTGCCGTTCCTCTTCCTCTACAGCCCGATCCTGACCGGCGTCGTGCTGCTCTTCACGTTCCTGATGGCGCTGGTCATCGCGCTTCTCATCAAGCCGTTCCAGCACCGCCTCGAAGAGCTGTACATGGCGGAAGGCAAACGCCAGGCGATGCTGGTGGAGACCATCCACGGCATCCGCACCGTGAAATCCCTCGCGCTCGAGCCCACGCAGCAGCGCAA
>JAFXYP010000040.1 GCA_017541665.1 Lentisphaeria bacterium
ATCCCGGACAGCAATTCCGCGCTGAAGCTGCAGGGCGTGCTGCCGTTCGGACGACCGGGTGGCGGCGGCAAGATGGGCGACGGCGGGGAGGGCGACGGACGCGGCAACCTGAAGGGCATGCTGCAGGGGGTGTTCTACGACCTGAAGCAGACCCGGAACCGTCAGGCCAGCGACGATTTCAGGAACGACCCCGGGACCGGAGATTACTACCATCCGCGCGTCGATCCCACGCTGAGGATCATGCAGGCGTTCGTGAACGGCTCCTGGCAGCGTTCCTACGACAACGAAGGCCGGGTCCACTATCCGGCGCTGGATAAATACTACTGCTCGCCGACCCGTTTGTGGACTTCGTGTTTCTTCACGGAGAACATCCGGGCCGCGGAGGCCCCGAAAGCCTACCAGTGCGAGGGCGATGTGAGACCTGCCGCCTGGGTCTGCATCTATTCCGGCAATGTCGTCGCGCCGTTCACGGGCAAATTCCGGTTTGTCGGCGCCGCGGACGATGTGATGTTCGTCCGGTTCAACAAGGAGATCGTGCTGGATTACGGCTGCGCGACGTTCACGTCCGGCGAATTCTGGGCGATGGACCGCGAATCGAGCAATCTGCGCGCGCTGAAGGGCAACGGCGACAAGCGGATCCGCGACAAGAGCCCGCTCTACTCCAAACAGAATCTGGATGTCTATCCCGCCAGAAACGGCGGCGCGGCATTCGACCTTGCGAAAGGCCTGCCGATTTCGGTCCGGGAAGGGGAGATCTACCCGATCGAAGTCCTGATCTCGGAGATCCCCGGCGGGCACTACGCCCAGGCGCTGTATATCGAACAGCTCGACGACAACAACCGGCCGCTCATGAACGATTCCTCCGGCCGCATGACGCTTTTTCGCACGACGCTGGACCTGCCGGAACAGCCGAAAACGGATTTCCCCGAGTTCAATCCCTACGGACCGATCTGGCGCGTGGTGCGCTCCACGGCTTCCTCCGGCGGCGGGTCCGGCTCGGGCAGCCTCCTCGGCAGCCGCGGCTCTTCGCGTACGGCGCGCGTGAACGAGGACGACGACGACCTGTCGCTGTAAGGAAAGCGCAGACGGGGGTTCGAAAAGGGGGATGAGTCGTTTTCTGTTTTTTACAGACCGTGTCCGCCTGTAAAAAACGCCGGATTGACGCCGGGGAAGAAGACGGTCAGATGCAGTAGTCGAAGATGCCGTTCCGGGCGTTCTGCTTTTTGTAGGACTCCAGGATGTCGGCGAGCGTCGTGCCGCTCATTAGTTCGCGGATGTCGTCATTGAGCTTGCACCAGATCTCGCGCGGGGCGCAGTTTGCGCTGTGGGAGCAACCCTGCGGCGCCGAAACGCAGTCGACGATCGAGAGCGGCCCCTCCATGACCTCGATCACGTCCAGGAGCGTGATGTCCTCCGGCTTCATGGCGAGGTGGAATCCGCCGTTGACGCCGCGGATGGAGCGGATCATGCCCGCCTTGCGGAGCGAGATCACGAGGCGGCTGATGTACTTCTCGGAAATCTGCTGCGATTCTGCGATGTCCCGGATCAGACGGGGTTTCTCCGATTTGTGGAGAGCGAGATCCAGCAGGATCCGCAGTCCGTAGCGTCCTTTGGTCGATATTTTCATAAACTGTAAAGCTCCAAAAAGATTTCCGTGTTTTTAATGGACTTTGCTATAATATGCCATAGGAAGCAGAAAAATTCAAGCAGAAAATGTAAAAAAGACCGAAAACGTCGATTTTATTCCGGTTTCTGCCGGACATGACGGCGTATTTCATCATGGCTGCGCGCCGCTTTCTTCGCTGCACGGTTGGATTTCGGCGGGGCGGCATTCCTGCTGTCGGCGCGTCCGGGACGGTTTTTCCTGACGTTCGTTTTCGCGGAGAATTTCCTGCCGTTCCGTCCGGCGGCCGCCGGTTTCTTCTTCGTCTTTTCCAGCAGGACCATCGTTTCGACATTGGGCGAACCGGGGAACATGTCGAAGACGCGGACCGCCGAGGGGGAATACCCGTTGTGTTTCCATGCCTTCAGCGTGCCCGGGACCTCGTCCGCGGAGCAGAAGATGTTCAGCACGCGCGCCGGGGAACGCTTCGCAATCGCGGCGATCACGTTCGGGCGGACGCCGTTCCGGGGCGGGTCGAGGATGAAGAGCTCGCCTTCGGGCTGTTCCTCGTCTTCGCCGTAGAGTTCGGAGGGGCAGGGCGGGAGCTTGTTTTCGATGGAGGAAGGCGTGACCGCGGCGGCGACGAACTCGATGTCGGCGTCCGGGCGGTTGTGGAGAGCGTTGCCGGACGCGGCATGGATCGCCGGACCGTTGAAGTCCATGCCGACGACGCGTTCCGGCGCATCGCCGAGCGCGACGGCGAAGAGCCCGTAGCCGGAGAAAAGGTCGATCAGCGTGGATTCCGGGCCGGGCTTCAGAAGCAGTTTCGCTTCGCGGAGGAAGGCATCCAGGATGGATTCGTTGACCTGGGAGAACGCGGACGGCGGATAGAGGAACTTGCAACCGGCGGCGGTGAGGTCGAGATACTCGGAGCCGAAGAGCTTCTTGAAGGGATGCGCACCGGCGGCCCGCGATTCGAGGTAGAACTCGGAGCGGGTCTCGTCCAGGAACGTGAACATGGCGGCGACCTGCGGGAGTTCGGCGCGGACATGGTCGGCAAGGAGTTTCGTCTTGTGCATGACCGCGGCGTCCAGGTGGAAGAAGTTCAGGATCAGGGTCAGGCGCGCCGCCCCGCCGCGGACGACGATGAAGTTCAGGCTCCGGCCGACGGCGCGGTACGCGGGCGAACCGAGCGTCTTTTTCAGCCAGCAGTAGACGTCGTTGTGGGACTCCGGTTCCAGGGCGGAACGCAGCGTCTCCTCACGTCCGGCGCCGTACCCCATGCAGAAACGGAGCCGGCTGTCGCGCGTCACGTAGACGCGGCGTTTGGAGGTCGCGCGGTAGCCGCGCGGGACGGGCGACGGGATGATCGCATGGACCATTTGAGCGGGAAGCCCGTGGACCTGCCAGAACGAGCGGACGGCGTCGGTCTTCACGCGGCATTCGTCGGCGTAGTCGAGCGGGACCAGGATTTCGTGGGGGTGTTCCGTGTCGAGCTTGTCTTCGAGCCGGGCGTTTGAGACGGCGAGCGCGACGGCGTGCTGAAAGAGGAAATCCGAGGCTCCGTCGGCCTGTTCCGGCGTATTCGTGCTTGCGGCGGCGCGTGTTCCGCGGGCTGGTGCGGACGCGGTTTTGCCGGGCAAAGCGGCGGATTTTTGTTTTTGGGAGAAGTCGATGCGGCGTCCGGCATGGGCGGTGCGGCCGGAGCGGTGCGTTCTGGGAAATGCCATGGGGTCAGGATTCCTCAAGTTTGGCGTTCACGGAGAGCGCGTGGAGTTTGTCGAGGAGGTTTTCGTATCCGCGGAAGATCATGTCGGCGTTGTGGATCACGGATCGTCCGTGGGCGATGGCGGCCGCTACGATCATTGCCATGCCGGCGCGGATATCCGGGCTGGACATCTCGCCGCCGTGAAGCGTGGCCGGGCCGGAGATCACCACGCGGTGCGGGTCGCAGACGATGGCGTTCGCGCCCATGGCGATCAGGCGGTCGACGAAGTAGATGCGGCTCTCGAACATCTTTTCGAAGAAGAGGCAGGTGCCGCGCGCCTGGGTGGCGGCGACGATCATGCAGCTCATCATGTCGCTGGGGAACTGCGGCCAAGGGCCGTCGGAGATGGTCGGGATGGCGCTGCCGAAATCGTTCTGCACGCGGAGATTCTGGTCGGGCTTCAGGATGATGTGGTCGCGGTAGAAGCGGAATCTGATGTTGAACTTCTCGTAGACGCGTTTTGCCATCCAGTAGTGGGAGGGGGGCAGTTTCCCGGTGATCTCGAGTCCGCCGCCGGTGGCCGCCGCCATGGCGAGGAAGCTGGCGGCTTCGATGTGGTCGGAGTCGAGGGTGAATTCCGCGCCATGGAGTTCGGAGACGCCTTCGATGAAGAGGGTATTGGAGTCGATGCCGGAGATCTTCGCGCCCATGAGGTTCAGGAACTCGGCGAGCTGCTGCACGTGCGGTTCGGCGGCGGCGTTGCGGATCACGGTCCTGCCCTTCGCGAGGACGGCGGCGATGAGGATGTGCTCGGTGGCGGTCACGCTGGCTTCGTCGAGGAAGATGTCCGCTCCGGAAAGGCCGCCCTTTCCGAGCTGGAAGTGCACCACAGCGGTTTCCAGGTCGAAGGTCTTGCCGATGCCGAGCTTTTCGAGGCCGTAGAAATGCGAGTCGAGGCGCCGGCGTCCGATGAAGTCGCCGCCGGGCAGGCCGATGAAGGATTCGCCGCAGCGTGCCGCCACGGCGCCCCCGAAGATGAAGGAGGCGCGGAGCGCGGCGCATTTTTTCGGGGGCAGGGAAGCGGAGTCGATGTCGCGGGCGCAGATGACGACCGTGGAGCCTTCGCGGCGGACGGATGCGCCGAGGTCGCGCGCGAGGTCGAGCATGACCTCGACGTCGAGGATGACCGGCATGTTGTGGATGACGACTTCGTCGCGAGTGAGGATGGCGGCGGCGATGATGGGGAGCGCGGCGTTCTTGTTGCCGCCCGGCGTGATGACTCCGGAGACGCGCGCCGGACCTTCGATGACGATGCTTTTCATGTTCCTGGGATTTCCTGTGGATCGAAAAAACTGTGGCTTGTGAAAAAACGGAGTGGGGAAATGTCGGTCAGATTCCGGCGAGCGAGAGTTCCCGCTGGTTCTGCCCGCGCAGGGGGCGGAGCAGCAGGTGGAGGGTGTGCGGCGGCAGGATGTCCATGATGCGTTCCGGCCACTCGACGAGCGTGTAGGCGCGCGGGTCGTAGATGTATTCGTCCACGCCGAACGCCAGTGCGTTCGTCGAGTTGTCGATGCGGTAGAGGTCGAGGTGGTACAGGACGCCGCCTGGGAAGGGGTACTCCTGCACGAGCGTGAACGTGGGACTGCTCACCGGTTCGACGATGCCGAGCGCCCGCGCGAACCCGCGCGCGAAAACGGTCTTGCCTGCCCCGAGCGTGCCGTGCAGGGCGATGACCGTGCCGGGCGGGAGCTGGCGCGCGATCGCGGCTGCGGCGGCCTCCGTTCCCTCGGGGGAGTCCGAACGGACGGGGAGCCGCTGCGCCAGGAGCTCGGCGAAACCGTGCATGTCGAAGTCCATCAGTTCGCGTTCTCCTCGTCGTCGGAAGCGGAATCTTTCAGGAGCGAGAAGATGCAGACGCCGTCGACGAACGTCGCCATGGTGCGGCCCTTCGCCGCGTAGCCGTTGAACGGCGTGTTGCGGGACTTGGAGTAGAAGTCGTTCACGTCGATGACATGCTCGCAATCCGGGTCGATGACCGTGACGTCCGCGGAGGCGCCGACGGAGAGCGTCCCGGCGTTGATGCCGAGGACCGTGGCGGGACCGACGGTGAACTTGGAGATGACCTGCGAAAGGGAGAGATAATTCTTGTGGTAGAGCTCGGTCAGCGTCACGGGGACCGCGGTCTCAAGGCCGATGATGCCGAACGGTGCGTGGTCGAATTCGACGAGCTTGGCGGTCTGCGTGTGCGGGGCGTGGTCGGTCGCGATGACGGCGATCGTGCCGTCCTGCAGTCCCTCGATGACGGCCATGCGGTCCTCTTCGGCGCGCAGCGGCGGGTTCATCTTGTAGTTCGTGTCGAACTTCTTGATCTCGACGTCGGTGAGCGCGATGTGGTGCGGCGTGGCTTCGGCGGAGATCGGCACGCCGTCGGCCTGCGCGGACCGGATCATGCGGACGGAGTTGCGCGAGCTCACATGCTGGATGTGGATCTTCCAGTTCGCGAGGCGGGAGAGGATGATGTCGCGCGCCACGATGACTTCCTCGGCGGCGGCGGGCATCGCCTTCATGCCGAGCAGGACGGACCAGTAGCCCTCGTGCATCACGCCGTCCCCGGCGAGGAATTTGTCCTCGCAGTGCTCGAGGATGGGGAGCCCGAAGTTTCCGGCGTATTCGACCACATGCCGCATGAGCTCGTTGTTCTGAATGCAGCATCCGTCGTCGGTGAGGGCGACGACTCCGGCGGCCTTGAGACTGCCGACCGGGGACATTTCTTCGCCCTTGCGTCCGACGCTGAGCGCGCCGGAGGGGAGCACCTTCACCACGCCTTCGCGGGCGGAAAATTCCTTGATGTACTGGATGGTGCCGGCGTTGTCGGCGCAGGGGGAGGTGTTCGGCATGGCGACGATCGAGGTGAAACCGCCCGCGGCGGCTGCCATGGTGCCGGTGCGGATGGTCTCCGCGTCGGTGTTGCCGGGCTGGCGGAGATGCACGTGCATGTCGATCAGGCCGGGCGCGACCACGAGCCCCTTCAGGTTGATGGTCTCGGTCTCGTCGAGCGATGGATCGAAGGAACCGGGTTCGACGATGCGGCCGTCCCTGATCCAGAGGTCTCCGTTGCGGTCAATGTGGTTGGCGGGGTCGATGATGCGTCCGCCCTTGAGGATCCAGGAGTTGTTTTTGTTCATTTGAGGCACCCCGCGACGAGGAAGAGGACGGCCATGCGGACGGCGAGGCCGTTTGTGACTTGTTCAAGGATGACGGACTGCGGGCCGTCGGCGACGGCGGAATCGATCTCGACGCCGCGGTTGATGGGGCCCGGATGCATGATGAGGGCGTCGCGCTTGATGTAGCGAAGGGTCTCCGGGTGGATGCCGAAGAACCTGGAGTATTCGCCGAGGCTGGGGAAGTAGCCCCTCTGCTGGCGTTCGAGCTGGATGCGGAGCAGATTGATGACGTCGGCGTCGGCGAGGGCGTCCTTGAGGTTGTGGCAGACGCGGACGCCGATCTGTTCGAATTCGCGCGGGACGAGCGTGGCGGGACCTGCGAACGTGACGTTCGCGCCGAGCTTGATGAGGCCCCAGACGTTGCTGCGGGCAACGCGGCTGTGTAGGATGTCGCCGACGATGACCACGTTCAGCCCTTCGATGCGGCCCTTCTTCTCGCGGATGGTGAAGATGTCGAGCAGGGCCTGCGTGGGATGGCTGTGCGCACCGTCGCCCGCATTCACTACGCCCATGTTGAGCTCGCGGGCGAGGAAGTTCGGCGCGCCGGTGGCCTGGTGGCGGATGACCACGATGTCGGCCTGGAGCGCCTGGATGTTCTTGAGGGTGTCAAGCAGGGTCTCCCCCTTGCGGAAGCTGCTCACGTCGGCGTTCATGTTGATGATGTCGGCGCTGAGGCGCTGTTCGGCGAGCTCGAAGGAAACGCGCGTGCGCGTGCTCGGCTCGACGAAGAGGTTCACCACGGTGCGGCCGCGGAGGGCGGGCACTTTCTTGACGTTCCGCTGCGAGACCTTCTTGAACTCTTCGGCAGTGTTGAGGATGTGCAGGATCTCGTCCCGGGAGAGGTCGTAGAGGTCCAGCAGATCCTTTTTCGTCCATTGAAAATCCATATGTGGGGGTCCTTATTGTTTTTTGACCTTGAAAACGCAATCGGCGCCGTTGCATTCGGCCCAGTCCATGCAGACGCGCCATTCGGGGCCGACCGAGACCGTCATGCCGACGTAATCGGCGTGGATGGGGAACTCGCGCCCGCCGCGGTCGATGAGCGCGGCGAGGCGGATCTGCCCGGGGCGTCCGAAATCGGTCAGGGCGTCCAGCGCCGCACGCACGCTGCGCCCGCTCTGGAGCACGTCGTCCGCGAGGATAATGATCTTGTCGTTGATGTCGAACGGGATGGTGGTCTCCCGGATCATGGGAAGCGTCTTCCGTTTGCCGATGTCGTCGCGATACATGGAGATGTCGAGCGCGCCGACGTCGATCTCGCGTCCGAAACGGTCCCGGATGTTGCGTGCGATGCGCTTGGCGAGGGGGACGCCGCCCGCCTGGATGCCGATCAGGGCGACCGACTCCAGCGGATCGTTCGCGATATGCTCGCAGATGGCCGCCGACATCTTCTCGATGGCCTCCGAGATGCAGTCGCCTTCGAACATCGTTTCGTGTTCAGTTTCGTAGTCGTTCATGCGTGTTGGTTCCTGTCCGGATGGTGGTGGCCGCGGCCCAGTGATCGGGGCGCACATGGAATGCGCGTCCGCGCGCGGGCGAAAAGGCGCGCGCGAAGTCCGGCCCTTTTACAATAATCCCGAAACACGGAATATTCCAGTTGACATTTCATTTTTTCCTGAAAAAAAACAGGACAAAAACTTGATTTTGCTCCGAAGCGGGGGTATACTAATAGAAAAGCAGATCGTCCGCCGCAGGCCGGCGGATGGTCCGGCTTCCTTTCCCTGTTCACGCCATTGAGGAGTTTTGAAGTCATGCTTCGTTTCCGTTCCATCCTGATCGTCGCAGCCCTCACGGCATTTGCGCCGCTCTTCGTCAATGCCCAGACCTCCGGTGCGGAGGCGTCGGCCGCGGCTGCGACCACGACCGTGACGAGGTCCACCGAAAGAGTCACTGCCGTGCCGTTCCGCGCCGGCACGATCCTTTCCGCCGAGATCAGCAAAATGAAGCCGGCGTTCGACGTCGAATCCGTGTTCGACCAGCCGCTGGTCGAGAATCCCGCCTGGGTCGAGCTGATCGTGAAGATCGACAACGGCCGCAGCATCAGCCGTTTCGACTACGAGCTCGTCGGCAGGAACGGGACCTACTCGTGCTTTGCGGTCGCCGAGGGAGCGGACGGCTATTCGGTCGACCCCGAAAAATGGACCGTGAAGTCGCCGCATCCGCTGAAATACTACCGCCTGCTCTTCCCCGTGAGGCAGGACGAGATCGCCGCGGCGAAAAAGGAGCTCCTGCCCGTGACGCTGAAGGTAAAGCTCTACGATACTTCGCTCGCGCCCGCCTCGTTCCAGGTGCGTGTGATGCCCGAGGGCCGGAGTTTCACCCGCGTGTCCTCCGTCCGTCCGGAAGGCATCTGCAACATGACTTACCACGAGGCGTTCGAGTCCAACTGATCCTTCGGCACCTCAATCCGATAAAAAAGCTTCCCTGCCGCGAGCAAATCCGGAGGGAAACTTTTTTGTAGCTTGATTTGAACGGAAACGAGGGGGGATCATTTCTTTCCGGCCTGTTCCTCCTGCGCCCAGCGGTCGAAACATCCCTGGATGAACTCAATCGTCTTCTGGTGCGTTTCATGGCTGTTCTGGGCGACCTCCATGGCGGGACCGAACTCGAAGCGCACGGGGCGTTCCGGGTGGAGCGGGCCCATGTCGCGCAGGTATTTCCCGGTGGAGAGGAAATCGGTCTTCAGCGCCATTGGGAGAACGGGGACGCCGGCGGATTTCGCGAGCTTGATGCCGATGGTGTTGAACTGCGAGGGATCGAACGTCTCCGTGCGTGTGGACTGCGGGAAGACGATCATGGAGCGGCCGGCTTCGAGCATCTTCTTTCCCTCGGTCAGGACGGTGCGGAGGTCTTCGCGGGCATTGGTCCGGCTGACCGGGATCGCGTGAAAGGAGAGCAGGATGTGGCGGAAGAACGGCACGTCCAGCAGGGATTTCTTCACGACGAACGAGAAGTCGATGTGCTCGCGGATGATCGCGTGAAGCACGGCCGTCTCCAGCAGGCTCATGTGGTTGCCCACGATCACGACGGGCTTGCCGCCGAGGTCGCGCAGATGGTTGAGTCCGCGGATGTGGATGCGGCCGCCGCAGCGTTCGATGAGGCGGATGTTGCGGGAGGAGTATGCGATCTGGGCTTCCTTGTCGAGCTTGCCGTGCGCGGCGGTATTCCCGCAGAGGAAAAACGTCATGAAGTTGCTCTGATAGAAATACCAGCGGCTGTGAAGCCAGAGGTGGAACGCGAGGGAGCAGCGGTTGGACTCGGGGGTGTCGTAACTGTCCATGCCGGCGAAGAGGTAGTGAGACATTTCGGAACCGTGTTAGTTGAAGGTGTGGACCCGGGGCGTCCGGCCGGGGAAGGGGGCCGCGGAAAGACGCAAAAACCATTTAATAATTTACATCCTGAAAGGATGTTCTTCAAGCGGAAAAAGCCTTCCCGCCGTGTCTTTTTCCGTTTTTTTTCCGTACGGTGTTTTTTTTTACATTTTTTTGCCGATTCACGCGTTTTTATGTTTGCATGACACGCAAAACGTGATACATTGTATACTCAATTTTCATAAACGCCATTCACGGTTGATTGCCCCACGCCACGCCACTCTTTCCCGGAATATATCCCCCTCCGCAATCAACTGCCGCACCTGAAATCCGTCAAATCCGTCCGGGGCCCCGCTCAAACGGACCCCGGCTGTCTGTCTCGCTGCGCCGGATGCAAACAAAACCGGACCGGCACGGCACAACAAAGTCAACAGGAAGGACCCGGCAAACAATGTTGAAGGATGTGTTCGATTACTACAGCCATGACGAATGGGCATTGATGAAAGCGGAAATGGACCGGCGGGAGACCCCGTTCCTGGTCGTCAACCTGAACATCATCCGCCGCAACTACGAGGCGCTCCGCAGTCTGTATCCCTTCGCGCATATCTACTATGCCGTAAAAGCGAACCCCGCGCCGGAAGTCCTGACCGTGCTGCGCGATATGGGCTCCTGCTTCGATATCGCCTCCGTGTACGAGCTCGACCAGATCCTCGCACTCGGCGTCTCGCCCGACCGCATCAGCTACGGCAACACCATCAAGAAAGCCCGCGACATCGCCTACGCCTACGGCAAAGGCGTCCGCCTCTTCACGACCGACAGCGAGGCCGACATCCGCAACCTCGCCCAGTACGCGCCCGGTTCGCGCGTCGCCTGCCGCATCCTGACGGAGGGCGGCGAGACGGCGGAATGGCCGCTCTCCCGCAAATTCGGCTGCCACTCCGACCTGGCGATCGACCTGATCCTCCTCGCGAAGGAGCTCGGCCTCAATCCCTGCGGCGTGTCGTTCCATGTCGGGTCCCAGCAGCGCGACATCGGTGCGTGGGATTCCGCGATCTCGAAGGTCCGCTACATCTACGACTACCTCGAAGGGCAGGGGCTCAAGCTCACGCTCCTGAACATGGGCGGCGGCTTCCCCGTCAAGTACATCTCGAAGACCAGCAGTCCGCATGTCTATGCCGAGGAGATCACGCGCTATTTGAAAGAAGACTTCCCCGACGGGCTCCCGGAAGTCATCCTCGAGCCGGGACGTTCGCTCGTCGCCGAGTCCGGCGTCCTCGTGACCGAGGTCGTGCTCGTCTCCAAGAAGTCCGCCGCCGGCGTGGATAAGTGGGTCTACCTCGACACCGGGCTGTTCAACGGCCTGATCGAGACCATCGGCGAGAGCATCAAATACCCGCTTTTCAGCGACGCCGAGGGCAAGCCGTCCGACTTCTTCGTGATCGCCGGGCCCACCTGCGACAGCCAGGACATCATGTACGAGAAATACCGCAATTCGCTCCCCGACGGCATCAAGCCGGGCGACCGCGTCTACTGGCTTACCACGGGCGCCTACACAGCCAGCTACTGCTCCGTCTGCTTCAACGGCTTCCCGCCGCTGAAGACCTATTTCGTGAAGTGATGAGGGCAAGCCCTCAACTGCGGCAGTGCTCTCAGCTTCGCTTGAGCACACACGCGGAGCCTCCACTGTGGTAGTGCTCTCTGCTACGCAACGGCACACTGCAAGCAGTGCTGAAATAGTGCCTTGCTATGCAACGGCACACGGCAAGCAGTGCTGAAATAGTGCCTTGCTATGCAACGGCACACTGCAAGCAGTGCTGAAATAGTGCCTTGCTATGCAACGGCACACTGCAAGCAGTGCTGAAATAGTGCCTTGCTATGCAACGGCACACGGCAAGCTGTGACCTCTAACGATTGGACTTGTACTCTCGCGTAGCAGAGCACAATAACAACACGGCTTACAGTGGCTCGCGCACGATTTAGTTGATGGTGGTGATGATCGCCTGAACTTGGTCCCGGTTCTGGAAGAAGGGCGGGGTCTTACGGATTTCTTCGCGCAATTCCGCGGGTGCGTGCAGATATGAAGCGGATGATTTCAGGTCCAGGTCGGAAAAACCGTCCTCATAAAGGGTGAAATCCGTTCTGTAAAGCAATTCGTCTGCGACGACGGACACCGTGAGGATGTTCCCGCGTTTTTCCACATGGCATTTGCCGCCGTAGAGCAAAAGATCTTCTTTCAAACAGGAAAAGGGAACCTCTGAGCCGGTCGGTCTTTTGTTCCGCCCCATCGGGTGTTCGATCATGCTCAGCTGTATACTGCCGTCAGGGAACGTCAGGACCTCGGTATAAAACTCCTGGTCCTGTTCCCAGCCGATAAAACGCGCTACCTGAAGCATCTTTTCCAGTTCCACGGATTTCCGGATCGAGGAAACAAGCATGACTGCAAAGACGCAACCGCATAAAACGAATACCGCCGAACACAGGATCAACAGGGGCTTCCAGATCTTTTTCATGGCTTATCCAAGAGTTGCTTGTTGAAAGATAAAAAAGATTTCCATGCGATTAATAAACCCCAGCCTTTTAAGAAAGCTAATAGCTGGTCATAAGAAATCGAGAACGATTACGTGCCCTCGCGTAGCAGAGCACTATATCATCACTGCTTGCAGTGCGCGGAGGGTGGCGGCGACGTTGTGGACGCGGAGCGCGGCGACTCCGGCGCGGCAGAGTCCGAGCTGGAGCTGCGCGGTGGCTTCGTCGCGGTCGGCAGGGCAGGGGATATGGAACATGCGCCCGATGAAGCCCTTGCGCGAGATGCCGTAAAAAAGAGGGAACCCGAGTTTTTGAAAATCGGCAGCGCGGCGGATGAGCGCCATGTTCTGTTCGTCGGTCTTGGAAAAACCGACGCCCGGATCGAGCATGATGCGGTCGCGGGCGACTCCGGCGCGGACGGCCTTTTCCACCGCGTGGAGCAGGAAGTCCGAGACATCGGCGATCAGGTCGCCGTAGACGAGGTTTTCGGGGGCCTGCATGGTCTCCGGTGTGCCGCGCATGTGCATGACGATGAGCGAGGCGTGATGCGCTGCGACGGCATCCGCCATGCCCGGGTCGAACTGGAGCCCGCTGACGTCGTTGATGCAGTCCGCCCCGGCGGCGAGCGCGGCATCGGCGACTTCCGCCTTCCGCGTGTCGATGCTCAGGAAAAGGTCGGGGAAACGCCTGCGGATGAGCTTCAGGGGGGGGAGCAGGCGGCGGATCTCCTCGTCCGCGGGGACGGCTCCCGAGCCGGGGCGTGTGGACTCCGCCCCCAGGTCGAGCGCATCCGCGCCGTCTGCCACCATCTGCGCTGCGAAGCCCGCCGCGGTTTCCGGCGAAGCGTTATGCGCCCCGCCGTCGCTGAAGGAGTCCGGCGTGAGGTTCAGGATGCCGAAAAGACGCGGCCGGGTGGAGTTTCCCGGCCGCATCGGTTGGTTCAGCTGTTCGAAGAAGCGGTCAGAACGGGACATTGCCGCCGTCATCTCCACCGAGGTCGGCGGGGTCGATGTAGTCGTCGTCTTCCTCCTCGGATTTCTTCTTCGGGGCATCGTCGTCGAAATCGCCGTCGCCGCCGGTCTCCTCCACGGTCTCCTCCGCTTCGGTCTCCGCATCCTCGCGGACGGGGAGCGGTTCGCCGGCAGCCGCGAAGACGCCGGTGTTTTCGGCCTCTTCCTTCGGCTCCTCCTCTTCGACCTGCATCACGGTGGAGACGCCGATGATCCGGTCGTTCTTGCGGATGGTGATGATGCGGACGCCCATGGAATTGCGGCCGACGAGGCGGATCTCGTCGACGCGTGTGCGGACGATCTGGCCGCGCTGGGTGGTGAGGATGATGTCTTCGCCGGGGTGGACCTTGATGGCGGCGACGACGGTCTCGCCTTCGCCGAGCTTGATGTTGCGGACGCCCATCGCGCCGCGTCCGGTGAGGCGGTAGGAATCGACATAGCTGCGCTTGCCCATGCCGCTGCTGGTGACGACGAGGAGCTGCGGCTTGGAGGCGTCTTCGGCGATCGGTTCATTGGAGTCGTCCGCAGTCTCTTCGGCGGCTTCCTCCGCGCCCGCTTCGGCTCCGTCGAGCGCGGCGGCTTCCTCCGCGGCATCGGCATCGACGTCCGCGTCGCTGATCGGCGCGACATTTTCCTCGTTGTCGGCGTCGACGTCAAGGTCGGCGGCGGGGGCTTCGATGACGGGCGGCAGGCCGGTCGCGACGACCTCCATGCCGACCACATAGTCGCCTTCGATCTTGAATTTGATGCCGTGGACGCCGCGTGCGGCGCGCCCCATCGGGCGGACCTTGGATTCGCTGAAGCGGCAGGCCATGCCCTTCGCGGTGGAGAGGATGATCTCGCTGGAGCCGTCGGCGAGGTCGGCGGCGATCAGGTCGTCGTTGTCCTCGATCACGAGTGCGCGGATTCCGACTTTGCGGAGGTTGCGGAACGCGGAGAGCGGGGTCTTCTTGATGATGCCGTTGCGCGTCGCCATTACGAGGGAGAGCCCGGCCTGGTCGAACATAGCGCGGTTGATGGTGACCATGGCGCGGATCTGCTCGTCCTTCTCGAATTTGATGAGGTTCACGATGGCCTTGCCGTTGCCGGTGCGTGCCCCTTCCGGGATGTCGTAGACGTTCAGCCAGTACATGAATCCGCGGTCGGTGATGAAGAAGATGATGTCGTGGCTGTCGGCGCTGAAGAGGCGGGCGACATGGTCCTCCTCCTTGGTGCTCATGCCGATGACGCCGGACCCGCCGCGGTGCTGGGTGCGGTAGGTGTCGGCGGGGACGCGCTTGATGTAACCGGTGTCGGAGACGGTGATGATGCAGGAATGGCGCGGGATGAGGTCTGCGATGTCGATGTCGCCGTCGTCGTAGGTGATCTCGGTGCGTCTCGGGTCGGCGTACTTGTCGCGGATGGCGGCGAGTTCGGTCTTGATGAGCTCGAGGCGTTTTTCGCGGCTGGCGAGGAGTTCCTCGAGCTCGGCGATGCGGCGCATCAGCTCGTTGTACTGGTTTTCGAGGTCGTCGACCGCGAGGTTGGTGAGCTGGTGGAGGCGCATGTTCAGGATGGCGGCCGCCTGGATGGTATCGAGGTCGAACCGTGCCATGAGGGCCTTCCCGGCGGATTCGCGGTCGCGGGACTCGCGGATGATCTTCACGACTTCGTCGATGTTGCGGACGGCGATGAGCAGTCCGGCGAGGATGTGGGCGCGTTCGCGCGCCTTGCGGAGCTCGAATTCGGCGCGGCGGGTCACGACCTCGAACCTGTGGTCGATGAACGCCTGGAGGATCTGGACGAGGTTCATGACGCGCGGGCGGTTGTGGTCGACCACGAGCATGTTGCAGCCGAACGCGGATTCGAGCTGGGTGGTGGCGAAGAGCTGGTTCAGGACCACGCTGGCCATGGCGCCGCGCTTGATGTCGATGACGATGCGGATGCCGATCTTCTTGTTGGATTCGTCGCGGAGGCCGGAGATGCCGGTGATGCGTTTTTCCTTCACGACGTCGGCGATCTTCTTGACGAGGAGTTCCTTGTTCAGCGCGTACGGGATCTCGGTCACGATGATCTGTTCGCGGTCGCCCTTCTCCACGATCTTGGTCTTCGCGCGGATCTTCAGGACGGCGTGCCCGGTCTCGTAAAGGGCGCGGACGGGGTTGATGCCGCAGATGATGCCGCCGGTGGGGAAGTCGGGGCCGGGGAGATACTGCATGAGGTCGCGGACCGTGGCGGTCGGGTTGTCGAGCAGATGGATGGTGGCGTTCACGACTTCGCCGAGGTTGTGCGTCGGGATGCTGGTCGCCATGCCGACGCCGATGCCGACGCTGCCGTTCACCAGCACGTTCGGGAACTTCGCCGGAAGCACTTCGGGTTCTTTCGTCTCCTCGTCGAAGGTCGGGATCATGTTGACCGTTTCCTTGTCGATGTCGGCGAGCAGTTCCTCCGCGATGCGTTCCATGCGGCACTCGGTATAACGGTAGGCGGCCGGCGGGTCGCCGTCGATGCTGCCGAAGTTGCCCTGGCCTTCGATGAGCGGCGTACGCATGGAGAAGTCCTGCGCCATGCGGACGAGCGTGTCGTAGACGGACGCGTCGCCATGCGGATGGTAGCTGCCGAGCACGTCGCCGACGACCTTGGC